>NZ_JAUBTF010000018.1:0-108287 GCF_036702355.1 Microcoleus sp. D3_18_C4 | reverse complement strand
ACGCTGCCGTGTACTTGTGGTGCAACCCGGGATCGAGCGCCCGCCATTATTATCGATTGCCCGCCATTATTATCGATTGCCCGCCATTATTATCGATCGCCCGCCACTATTATCGATCGCCCGCCACTATTATCGATCGCCCGCCACTATTATCGATCGTCCGCCACTATTATCGATCGTCCGCCACAGAATTCGATCGCGGTGCAACGCCAATCAAGCCAACAACTTATTAATAATGATAATCGCGATTGGGTGGGAGAGTCAGCCACAGGCTGACTCTCCCACCCTTACCCCCTTTTTTGATTATCATTATTATTCACTTAGATTTCTATACAAAGAGGTATTGACAAAATATACTCCCTTCTAACTTGTTACGAATGATGGCGACTACGGAGTTGCTGAAACACTGGCTGGCGATGACATCCTCAATGGTGGTGCAGGCGATGACTTCCTGGATGCTGGTGCAGGAGTCGATCGCATCATCGGTGGCGCTGGCATTGACCTGCTGTTTGGCGGCGAAGATGCGGAAACTCAAACCGCCCGCGACACGCTAACCGGCGGGGCTGACACCGACTACTTCCAGTTGTTATTCACCGATTTTGTGCCCGAACCCATCGATCCCGGTGAGCCAGTTATTACTCCTCCTGCTGGTGACTACATCGTTGACTTCGTGAAAGGCACTGACTACTTCTTACTGGAGGGGATTACCTTTGAGCAGCTATCGTTCCAGAACATCTCGCTGACAGTTAACGGGGTTGCTACTCCGAGCACTCGGATCTACGTCACGCCTGAAGCCGGAATTCCGATTTCTCAAGCGGAAACGCTAGCTGTGGTTCAAGGAGTGCGTCAATTTAACGCCTCGCATTTCGTTGAGGAACCACTCATTTAATTAACGGGACTTCAACAAATTTTAAGCCCAAACCAAGCGCAAACTGGCTTGAGACGCGGTAAATAAGTTCATTTTTTCTAGCCACCACCGCACAAATCTATATTCTGTCCCTTGACAGTTTTTATCTCCTGATGTCTCTTTAAAGGCACCAGGACTTTAGTATTTGACCAGGAATCCGCAGATTCTTTTTCTTCATGCCAATTTCCCTGCCCAGTTTGGCCTTGTCGGTAGCCGCGCTCGCCAAAGATTAGCCTAAGCTAGTGAACTCTGTTTCAGAATTTTTCTAGCCAGTTAAGATCGCCAATCGCGAGTAAAAATCGAATTCGATCGCCCGAGGCGACACAACAAATTGATCCGATAAATTCTCGAATCTTGTGACAACTCTAATCAGAATGTTGTTGAATTAAGTAAATCCACGTGATTATAAGTCGGGTAAATGTTAAATTAAGGAAAGCCTTCGTAGAGTAGCCCTTAATTTTTGATTTATGAATTTGCCTAATTTGATCACTTTTTCTCGCTTGCTGGGAGTACCTTTTCTGCTCTACGGTTTGTACGACCCAAGCGCGCAAAGCCGCTGGATTTGCACTGCAATTTTTGTGGTAGCTGCGGCTACTGATTGGCTGGACGGCTATTTGGCTAGGAAGCTGAATCAAATTACCGATTTGGGCAAGTTTCTCGATCCTTTGGTGGATAAATTGTTGGTTCTCGCGCCGCTTTTAGTGTTGATTGAGTTGGGTCGAGTTCCGGCTTGGGGGGTGTTTTTGATTTTGGGCAGGGAGTTGACAATTGCGGGGTGGCGTGTTAATAAAACTACGATTTCGGGTGCTAATATTTGGGGGAAGTTGAAGACGGTGAGTCAGATTGTGGCGATCGCGCTTTTAATTGCTCCTCTGTCTGAAGCGTGGAATTTTCCCGCAGTAATTGCTTTTTGGGTTTCTGTGGCTCTAACTTTGATTTCTGGCGCTATTTATCTGTGGCCGGAACAGGAAATAAAAGAAAAGTAAGGGAGTTTTATATATTATGAAACACGCGCTTTCCCCGAGTCCGGCAGGGGTTTAAACCCCCGGCGGACTTGTGGAAAAGCGAGGATTTATCAAGATTACTTCCCCTTAATAATGACTCCCAGATTTCCGGTAGTGCACCGCTGTCACCCCATCATTTTGCAGCAAATGACCGTTTTCAATCGCTGCATAAACTACCCAGTGATCGCCGCATTCCATCCGACTTATTACCTCGCATTCCAGATAAGCTAAAGCATCAGTCAAAACCGGACAGCCGTTGCTAGCTTCCATTGTTTCGACTCCGGCAAATCTGTCTTCTCCGGGAGCAAAGTTTTTCATGAAATACTTCCGCAACTGTCGCCCTTCGGCTAAGATATTCAGCACAAATTTATCTCCGGCGTACATCAAAGCTTCGATCGATCGATCTTTCGCCACCGCAATCGTCACACCGGGGGGATTAAACGTTGCTTGCGACACCCACGAAGCCAGCATCGCACTGCTAACATCCCCCCGCTTCGCCGAGAGTACACACAGCGAACCAACCAATCTCCCTACTGCTTGTTCAGTGCGATCGCTCCCTGCTGCTAACTGCGGTTTCGGTGCCCGCAATTTTTGCGATCGAATCAAAGCTTGAGCAAAATCCGTTCCCGCTTCTTTGCACTCGTGAATTGTGGCCGCCGTCGGCTTAAATTTAGCTCGAATCGGCTCAAATCCAATTCGATACCCAGCATCTTTCAGCTTATTTTCCACTAAGTCGATCGCCTCTCCACTCCAGCCAAAAGAACCGAAAACCCCCGCTAATTTGCTCTTAGTTGCGGTAGATAAAACAATCCCCAAAGCAGTTTGAATTTGCGTCGGAGCGTGTCCTGCTAGCGTGGGAGTTCCGATGATAAATCCCGCGCATTTTTCGATCGCCTCTTGAATTTCTCCCGGTTCGGCAAATTCGCAGTTAATACTTTCCACCGCAACGCCGGCTTTCGTAATTCCTTTGGCGATCGCCTGCGCTAAAGTAGCCGTATTTCCGTAAGCAGAAGCATAAATCAAAGCAACTGTCAAGTCTTTTGAATTTTGTTGCTGGCTCCATTCCCGATACAAATTGCTCAGTTCATTAAGGCCGTAACGGACGATCGGGCCGTGACCGGGAGCATAAAATGCTGCTGGTAAATCGGCGAATTTATCCATTGCCGTCAGCACTTGTTTTGCCTGAGATGCGTGCAGAGAATCGTAATAATAGCGCCGATCTTCGCTGTAAACGCTCCAGCCTTCATCGAATACTTGGTCGCCGCAAACGTGAGCTCCAAATAGTTTGTCCGTGAACACGATTCGAGTGTGCGGATCGTAGGTGCAAAGTTGGTCAGGCCAGCGGGGAGTCGGAGTCGCAATGAATTTTAAGGCGTGACCTTTTCCTAAGTTGAGAGTTTCTTCTCCCCGAACGATCATAATGTTTAATTCTTGGTCTGGAAAAGCGGCTCGCAAACTAATTGCGGCGGGATTCGTGCAAACCAAAGCTACTTCAGGAGCTAATTCTAACAGAGCTTTAATCGTAGTTGCTCTGTTAGCATTGAAATGTCCCAAAATTATGTAATCCAGCTTTGTCAAGTCCACCCGTTGCTGCAAAAATTCCAGGTAATTTTGAGTAAAAGATTCCCCCGGCGGGTCGAACAAAGCAGTTTTGTCAGCTTGAATAATATAGCTATTTGCTGTCGTACCCTTTTGCAGCGAATACTCGACTTCAAATTTGAGTCTGTCCCAAGTGCGCGATCGCACAATAAAAGTATCGAGTGCGATCGGGATAAACTGCACGTCGCGGGGTTTGGCATCCGATGCGAGTCTAGGAGTCAAAGTGTTAGTCATGTATTGCACCTATGAGAAACTGAACTACAGAACTTCTTTTGATTTCGTGCCAAAACTTGGTATCTACAATGTCAAACCTTGCACCTCGGGCCTGTAAATTGGTATCCAGGTCAATCAGAAATTCCCTGGTTGTCAAATCATCCCCAATTTGGATAAAGCTCACTCCAATTTCTTCATCTTTATCTATGGTATTGGCCGCACTTACAAGAATTTCGGCAACAGCAGCAGTATTTTCTGGTTTTTGATCTAGGACTGCAACAATTATTGCTCCGTTCTTCCCTTTGGCATTTGGTTTGCTTGCGAAATAATCACTAAAAGTTGCTTTCAGAGCTTCTTCCAAATTAATTGCAGTCGGGTTTTCTGAATCCGGTTCCGTATTTTGTCGCTGCAAAATTTGAGCTAACCGGGCAACATTTGAATTTTTATACTTCCACATAGGAGTAGAAGCTTCGTAAAGGGTGATGCCGTCGCTGTCAAATTCCTGACATTTTTTTGCTAAGTCGATCAGAGATGCCTGTGCTTCTACCCAATCCTCGTACCAAGGATGGTGAGGGTCTCTGCTGGCATCGCTTCTGGCAATAATAATTGTGTAATCTCGGTCTTCTAAAAGATTGGCAGGCATTGGCAATTCCCCTATTAAAATGGAGTCTAAATGACAACGGTTTGCCCGGTTTGCTGCTTGTGGCGCACCCAACACCCTGAACCTGGTAAGGTGCGCCACAAGCACCCAAAGTTGAGAGTTTTTGGCTAGCCAGTTGTGTCCTGGACTGTAATTGTAGGGTGCGTCAGTAGATAGTCGATGATGAAGTCGAATAAAACATCGGCTGACGCACCTTACTAATATGTTGGGGGTGTGTTGACTCAGACAGTCGATCAATATATCGTTGGATTTCCCTCTTGCTTCTGACAACTGACAACAGTCAACTGACAACCCTCAACTGAATTCCTAATAATGATTTCCGACTTTTCGGTGGTGAACTGCAGGCAGTGCATCGGGATTGGAGACGCGGCCACTATCGACGATCGCATATACGATATGATGATCCGAAAGTTCCATCCGGCTGACTACTTCGCATTCCATGTACGCCAAAGCATCTGTCAAAATCGGAGAACCGTTGGTTGCTGGTTGAGTTTTAACTCCGGCAAATCGATCTGCACCAGGAGCAAAACGCTTTAAAAAGTGCCTCATCAAAGTTTGATAATTGCCTTCTTCGAGCACGTTGAGAACAAATTTATCTCCCGCGTGCATCATCGATTCGATAGCCCGATCCTTCGCAACTGCTATTGTTAAACCTAGCGGTTTAAAGCTAGCTTGAGTTACCCAAGAAGCCAGCATCGCACCGCTAACATCGCCTTTTTGGGCGGTGATGATGTACAGTCCGCCGCTGATTCGTCCCAAAGCTTTATCAAGGTCGCTGTCAAGGGATTTCATCTGTTTGACAGCCTTGTCCCGCGTTAGCCACTGTCCCAAGTCGGTGCCTGCTTCGTCGCAAAGTTGATAACTAGCTTCTGTCGGTGATTCTTTAATTAAAATGTTGGGAAATGCTTCTTTTAAACCCAACTCTTTGAACTTGTTTCGCAGCGGGTAAATCGATGCGTCATCGCCACCGCCGGATTCGCACAAACCGAAAGATTGTTTGTTGTTAGCCGCAACTAAAATTGTGTTGATAGCAGCTTCGGCATTCGCAGCAGCAGTACCACTACTCGGCGGCGAACAAATCACGATACCGGCGGCGGTACCGACAAGTTCGCGGACTTCTTGCAAGTCGGCGATTCTCAAATCCATCATTTCTACAGCGACACCGGTTTTGGTGATACCGTGGGCGATCGCTTGGCTGAGTCGATCGCTAAATCCGTAATCGGAAGTGTAAAATACCGCTACAGTGGTTTCTGCCTTAGCTTGCGCTTGGCTCCACTTTTTGTAGCGCCCGGTGAGTTCAACTACGTTGTGTCGCAGCAAGGGGCCGTGACCGGTCGCAACTGTACTGATTTCTCCCAACTCTGCCATCCGCTTCATCGCACTGAGTACCGATCGAGCATTGGGAGCCATCAAACACTCATAATAAAAGTGGTAATCTTCCTCAACTGCTGCTAAATCGTCATCGAAGGTGCTGTCGGAACAGTAGTGCATCCCGAAAGCATCGCAGGTGAACAGCACTTGAGTTTTGCTGTCGTAGCTGAAAATAGTATCGGGCCAGTGCAAGTTCGGCGCCGATACAAATTCGATAATGTGGCCGTTTCCTAAATCTAGTTTGTCCCCGTTTTTGACTACCAATCGCTCAAATGGTTGGTGTACAAGGTTTTCTAAAAATTGAATTGCTACTTTTGCCCCCACGACAATGGCTTGGGGTGCCAACGCCAGCACGTCTTTGACTAAACCGCTGTGGTCTGGTTCGGTGTGGCTGATAATTAAATAGTCAATCTCTTTGGGGTCAATTTCGCCCGTCAGAGTTTCCATGTATTGCTGGCGAAACTTCTCGTGCGAGGTATCGACGAGGGCTGTTTTTTCACCGCGAATGATGAATGAGTTGTAAGTTGTACCGTTTTTGAGTCCGAATTCGATGTCAAAGCGGTCTCTATCCCAGTCCAGGCATCGAATTGCCGTTGTATCAGAGGCAATTTCGACTTTTTCCACCGTCAATCTGCGTTGGACTCGTTCAGTCAGCGCTACCATCAGTGCCTCCTTGTCTGTTACCCATTACCTTATTGTCTTCATTCTGACACGTTTTTTTTGTAAATCTTTATAAATTTTCTTATGAGGCTGTTAAGTATCCCAAAAGTTATGGCATAAGGCAGTTCGGCAACGCGCACTGAATCGGGATTTAACGGATTTAAGGAAGAAGGAAAATTCAATAAAATCAATTTTGGATCTATAAACAGTTGACAATAAACTTATCTCTGTGGTAATAAAAATGAGTTCCATCGGTTGGGCGATCGCCACTTTAGAAGAATATCACTCAAATGCGATTCTCGATCGCGCGGCGATTTGGATTAGGGACAATAACTCGGCATTTAAGTCAACCTTATCAAACGTCAAATGCGATCGCGTTCTCTTATTCCAGATTTCTTTAAAAAGTCGGGGATTTGGGGATAATGATAGAAGAAAAAAATTTCCAATCCGTAATCAAAAATCTACTTATTGATGTAAAGCTATGTCTGAAACTTCCTTTGATAAAACTAATTTTGGTGGGCAATTAGGACACGGGCAACAGGGATTGCAGGAGTGGTGGGAACTAGAAACTGCCCCAAATATACCGACTGTGAAATTGCCATCTTGGTTTGATTCCCCATCTTGGGCAGGGGTGTTTCATTCTCTTGTAGGGGCAGCCCCCCGTGGCTGCCCCCATGTCTAAAACGCCTGTGAAATCGTCTGTGGGGGGGTAGGCTCGTGGGGGTAGGCACGGGGGCACTACCCCTACAGAGTCAAAATTGCGATTTTCGTGAGAATGAAACCGCCCTGATTGTTGTCGGCTCTGAACCACCAAACAAGCTGGAATCCTGTAACCCGATACCACCTCTGTTGAGACCACCACCAATAGTAGCGTTGGTGATATCGTTGTTCTCAATATCGGTATGGCCACCTGGCAACCGAATCCCATCTTGCCTGACATTGCTAACTTTGTTATTGTCGATCGTACTAGCCAAACGAAAGTCAGTAATTGAATAATCACCGACAATGCTCGCTGCACTTAACCTAGCGAAGATTTTACCCGCGTACCTCACTTTTTTGAAAAAAGCTGTAGTGAGGAGCCAGACTGATAAAAAGCATTTAACTACGTGCCGGACATATTAGTAGAGCAAGGATTGCTCGCCCTACTAATAGCCTTAGATGAGAGTGATACTTGTTGCCGCTGTACTGCCGAAACTGTAGCCCGCAGTGGGGTTAGCAAGACCTAAGCGCACAATCCCATTATTGGTACTAAATGGGTTGTCTTGAAGAGCAAAGGTTTGGCTGAGTTGGCCGTCGGCGAAGGACAACGTGCCACCAGTGGCGCCGCCCGGGTTAAGCAGGTAGTCGGTACCATATACAGGTGCAGGGCCGGCGCCTGGAGTCCCCGCCAGAATAATATAATCAATCGATGCTGCACCTAAGCCGCTTGAGCGGGTAACTGTAACCGTTGTGCCGCCCCCCTGAGCGCCGATCGAGCCGTAATTAGACGCACTATACTGGAAGACATTGCCAGATGCACTGCTGCTACCGTCAATAATGTCTAGTCTTGCTGTTGACGGAGTGCCGACGGGACCGTTGTTGAGATATAGGTTAACACTCTCAGTCATTTCAGGCACAGTATCAGCATTGACAAAGATGTTGAACGTCGTGGAAGTTACCCCAGGGCCAAAGGTGAGTACACCAGCAGTAGACGCATAATCAGCCGCAGTTCCTCCAGTTGATAGGGCGCTGCCGTCAAGAGTACTGTAGCTAATGGTTCCGGCAGCCGTAGTGGGGCCGATGCGATTGACTGTCACCGTAGCAAAGCCAGATGATTCCGGAGTGGTGAAAGTAGCCGCACTAAAAACAAACTGGCTTGCTGTTGATGTTGCTGGAGTGGGCGTCGGAGTTACCGTTGTCCCAGTTGGCGGCACATCATTAATCGTCAAAATTGACGGACCACTGCCGACATTGCCACCGAAGAGCACCAAATTCACCGTTTCCGGCGATGATTCCACATTCAAATCAGTCAAAGCCGTCACGGTGAAACTAGCGGTAGTTTGCCCCGCAGCAAAATTCAACACCCCTGTCGCCGGAGTGTAATCGCCGGCAGTGCCTGCTGAACTTGCCGAACCGTCAAGAGTCTGGTAGTTAATCGATCCAGCCGCCGTGCCACCGGTGCGAGTAACGTTAATCGTCGCCACGCCGCCTTCAGCCACCGTGTAATTTGGTTGCTGGAACTGGAAGATACTTGGAGAGGTCGGAGTTGGGGTCGGAGTTACCGTTGTCCCAGTTGGCGGCACATCACTAATCGTCAAAATTGACGGACTACTGCCGACATTGCCACCGAAGAGCACCAAATTCACCGTTTCCGGCGATGATTCCACATTCAAATCAGTCAAAGCCGTCACGGTGAAACTAGCGGTTGTTTGCCCCGCAGCAAAATTCAACACCCCTGTCGCGCTAGTGTAATCCGCTGCTGTGCCTGCTGAACTTGCCGAACCGTCAAGAGTAGAGTAGTTAATCGATGCAGCATCCGTGCCACCAGTACGAGTAACGTTAATCGTCGCCACCCCACCTTCAGCCACCGTGTAATTTGGTTGCTGGAACTGGAAGATACTTGGAGTTGTCGCCGTCGGCGTCGGAGTTGTCCCCGGAGTTGGCGGCACATCACTAATCGTCAAAATTGACGGACTACTGCCGACATTGCCACCGAAGAGCACCAAATTCACCGTTTCCGGCGATTCCACATTCAAATCAGTCAAAGCCGGCAGGGTGAAACTAGCGGTTGTTTGCCCCGCAGCAAAATTCAACACCCCCGCCGCCGAAGTGTAATCTGCTGCTGTGCCTGCTGAACTTGCCGAACCGTCAAGAGTAGTGTAGCTAATCGATGCAGCCGCCGTGCCACCGGTGCGAGTAACGTTAATCGTAGCCACGCCGCCTTCAGCCACCGTGTAATTTGGTTGGGCGAACTGGAAGAGACTTGGAGATGTCGGCGTCGGCGTCGGAGTTGGCGTCGGCGTCGGCGTTGGCGTCACATCAAAGCCTTGATATTGAATACTCCGCACTAGGTAGTCGGAACTATCGGTTTTAGTGGAGGCAGCGAGGTAGGCAGCGGTGGGGTTCGCGTAGGCTGTGGCGGAGAACCGCAGTTCGTCAAAAGTAATGCCGGTGAGAGAGTCTCCTACTATCTGGAATGTGAAATTGCCATCGGTACGATCGCCAGTGAAAGTAACTCCATCTGAAGACACACCGAGCGGTTTTGGAGTGCCAGGAGCGCTGAGGCGAGTGATCGTAAAATTGCTGGCCGATACCCGCGCCCCATCCTTAAAGAGTTGCAGCGAACCAACTTCATCGCCTTGATCGTCGGCTGTAGTAGAACTTGATTTGGGAAATAATCCACTGAGGCCGATCGTGGCGCTAGTGATGTCTTTGTTATCTGCCCATTTCACCTTCAGCGTCTGAGATAGATTGGTGTTGGGGTCATAGTTGATTTCCGCCCGACTTTTAGTGGGGTCGGTAAACCAACCACTATAAGAGCCTAGGACACCAATACCAGCCGGAGCGCCGTAGCTCAACCCGCTTTTAGGGGTTTCGTTCGTTGCTAACGTGAGGTTGGCGATGGGTTCAGGGCTAGTGTAGTTCGTTTCAAAGCCATCAAAAGCTATCCCAGACAGTTGGATGCCTTGATTCTTGGCGGCAGTAGGCCATTGTGTAATTAGGTCACTGATGCTGCTGTAATTAGTGGTTGTACCCAAAGAACCAGTGAATGAAGTAGCCATAGCTTCTCCTTTGATGATGAGTAATTAAGGATTAGAAGTCACTGAAAACCAGAGGTTGGGCTTTCTTGTAGCGATCTGTTACTGCAAGAAACATTTCCTCATACGTGTAGGTAAATCAAGTAAAAATGCTTGCCCAATAAGCATCTGAAGGTATTATTGCCCCTGATCGAAGGTTGAGTGTAAATAATTACACCTACTTACACATATTTACTTAGGTATGTTTAACTTTCATCATCAATAAGTTTTATCCGGAAAAATTGCGATCTTTTTTTCAGACCTATAAAAAGCGGGTTTTCCACATCTGTAGAGGAGAGCTGAAATCCCACATTCCGGCCCCCCAAGAGGCAGCGTTCACTGCTTCAGCGGACAAAAGTGCATCAGGAGAGACAATCATGAGTAAAAATACTTAGATTTTTATATGTCTAAGCATCACCCAGTTGGGAATTTGTGAAAATTGAGGTTCGGGTGTAAGTTAAATGTGATTCCCTTAAAAATGCGTTAGCGAAGCTGGCCGTAGGCATCGCTAAAAAACCAAGTTTATTGGTGATCCGTAATGTGATTTACGATCGCCCTCAAGATGTCAAATGGGTTCTCTACTACTGCCAGAGTGACAAAACACGGTTAATCTGACTAAAGCAGGAATTATGCACTTATCCTCCTCTGATTTGTCAGGGGCAACTCTACAATAAACTCAGTTCCTTCGCCAACCTGACTGATGCAACTCAGCTTGCCGCCGTGAGCTTGAACAATTACCTGATAGCACACTGAAAGTCCTAAACCCGTACCTTTACCCACAGGTTTAGTAGTAAAAAATGGGTCAAAAATCTTGTCTTGAATTTCAACAGGAATGCCAGTTCCCGTGTCGCGGACAGAGATTGTTACCCAGTCCGGCTCGCTTTGCCAACTGCGGATGGTTAATTGCCCCGGTTTGCTCGTTGACTGGAGCGCATCTAAAGCATTGTCAATCAAGTTATAAAATACTTGGTTAATTTGACTGGCATGACATTGGACGGGCGGCAAACTGCCGTATTGCTTGTCTATTTTGATATGGGTTTTTAGCTTATTTTGCAGCATCAAGAAACTGCTTTCTAAACCTTCATTCAAATCTACTGGTTTTAATTCAGCGTGGTCTAAACGAGAAAAATTTCGCAGCGTCATCACGATCGAGCGAATCCTCCCGCTGCCTTCTCGCATTGAATTGAGCAGTTTACCAAAGTCTTCTCGAATGTAATCGAGTTCTAGTTCTTCATTGATTCTGATAATTGCTTCCGTTGCTTCTGGGCAGGCATTTCCGGCCTGTTCTAGAGCTTCGTTCAAGGCTTTAAAATATTCTTGAGCATGAAACAAGTTAGCGTGGATGAAATTGTTGGCGTTGTTAATTTCGTGAGCAATTCCCGCTACCATTTGACCCAAACCTGACATTTTTTCGCTTTGAATCAATTGCTGCTGTGCCGATCGCAATTCTTCTAATGCAGCCTGCAACTGCTGGGTTTGAGCTTGAGATTTTACCGCAGCATCTTGGACTTGGCTGTAAAGTTCTGCTTGCTGAATGGCGATCGCCATTTGGTTGGCTATCTGGGAGAGCAACTCCATTTCTTGCCGCTGCCAATTGCGGGTATCCCGGCACTCGTGAGCAATCAGCAAACCCCACAGCCTACCGGGAAATTTAGGATTATAGCTTCCGGCTGTGTCGGGGGTATTTTCTTCAGTTCTGGATGTAACAATTGGCACGATCAGATTAGCTTTAACCTGCAAACTATTTAAGAAATCGACATGACAAGGCTCTAAACCAGCATTAAAAATATCATTAATTGCTTTGACTCGCCCTTGCTGGTAAAGATCGGCGTAATCTCCCCGGAAACACTTATCAGCCCCCATATCTCCTAAAATTGAAGGCCAAGGAACCGTCATGTTTTCAACAACAACTTTTCCTTGCCAGTTGTCTTGAAACTGATAGATAATTACTCGATCGCACTGCAACATTTGGCGGACTTCCCTCACCGCTGTTTCCAGGATAGTTTCCAGATCCAGGGTACTGCGAATTTGGTTGCCGATCAGCCTTAGCAGCGATTCTCGTTCGGCTTGGCGCCTGGTTTTGCTATAGAGTTTGGCTTGATTGATCGCGATCGCCAATTGCGATCCTACCCCTTCTAAAAGCTGCCTTTCCCAATCAGTCCATTCCCGTTCGCGATCGCACTGATGCAAGCCAATTATGCCATTCACTTCACCTTGATAGCGAGTAGCTACTGCCAGCATTGACTTAATCTCCAAAGCTTCGGCAATTTTTCGGGTTTGTGGGTTCAATCCCGGAAAATCGAGAAACTTCGTCACTGCTAGGGAATCTTGTTGAGACACGACTGCAGCCAAATGCGGGTTGTCAGTCATCGGTACTTTCATTCCCAGTTGGATCGGATAGTCCCCCGCGTTGTACTCTCCGCGCGTAACTAAAGTTTTTTCTGTATTTGATTCTTTGACTAAAATGCTCACGCGACTGCACTGTAATGCTTGTCCCAGCAATCTGCAGGCCGATGTCAAAATTTCTTCTATGTCAAGTGTACTGCGAATTTCGTTATTAATTTGGTTCAGCAAGTTTGATAACTGAACTTGCTGCTGCATCTGCACGATTAGGGCTTTTTGTTGGTCTACTTCCGGCAGCGAAAGACTTTCTTCCTGCCTCCAGTTTTCCGATTCAGGCAACCGCGAAGTTACTCTTTGCCAGGGGTTTTCGTGTTCTTGTATTTTTAAAGACATATTTACTCAGGAGTTGTACAGTATTTTGATTGAGTCTGGTTTTTTAAACCTATGTTTACCCCGCCAACAGCCCCATCGCAGCTACCAGGACTTTTGGAATATCTTAAGACATTATAAAGGATGCCGCCTGAGCAAAGCAATTATTTGCTTTACAAATATTTATATTTAGCAAGTATGCCCTCTGCAGCCGACAATACTAATTGGCGCGTGGCATGGAACTTGGTCAGATGTCAAATAGAGTTAACCGCCCGTTTAAGCGAATAAAATTAATCTAAAATCTATCTTTAGTTCAATGTTTGCGCCGGATCGATCAATATGGAAAATTCAATTCCCGACAATTTCCGTTCGCCAGCAAGCACCGACAACATTACTTCTGGATTGACAGGTAAAGCCCAGATTAAAATAGCTTTGGCGATCGGCAATTCCCGGCTGCACTGGGGATTATTTGTGGGCAAAACCCTGGAGAAAACATGGGATACACAGCATCTAAATACTGATGCTGTTTCCCGACTCTCGGAGGAGGAAAAAGCAGAATATTTGGTGCAAATAGTAATGAGGTCGATCGAGGAAATATCTTCTCAAACTCTCCTTTGTCTTCCTGCTACTACCGCTTTTTCTAATCCTCGCACACTTTCTTTAGTGCGGCTGCCTCTAATATTGGCTTCAGTAGTTACCCAGCAAACAGCAATTTGGCAGAGTTATCCTGATGTCCGAATTATTACTTTAGACCAGTTGCCGATCGGGGGACTCTATCCTACCCTGGGAATTGACAGAGCTTTGGCTGTACTGGGCGCTGGCAACCAATTGGGTTGGCCAGTTTTACTTATAGATGCTGGTACAGCTTTAACATTTACTGGGGCTGATGTCAATAGGTATTTAGTTGGGGGCGCAATCTTACCAGGTTTGGGTTTGCAGTTATCGTCGCTATCTAAAAAAACTGCTGCATTACCTTTGATCAGTTTACCACAAAATCTGCCATACCGCTGGGCGAAAGACACTGCTGGGGCAATTCAAAGCGGAGTTGTGTATGCGACGGTGGCAGGAGTTAGGGATTTTATTGAAGATTGGCGGTGTTTGTTTCCTGATAGCAAAATTGCGGTCACGGGGGGCGATCGAACTTTGCTATTGCAATATCTCGCCTCAGCTTTTCCCGATACGGCTTCCGTACTAATTGACGCACCCGAAGCCATTTTTTGGGGAATTAGGCTGTTAACTGTTGACTGTTAACTGTTACCAATGCTCAATGCCCAATGCCCAATGCCCAATGCCCAATGCCCAATTCACTTAGCAAATTCCCGAATATACTTAGCAACAACATCCGGGACTTCCTGCGGCAAATTGCTTTCCCCCGGACTAACCGATTGCAGTTCGACATTAGGAGCCAGAGCAGCATAGGATTGACACAGAGACGAAGCTGCGGGAGTATCTTCAGAACCGTGCAACAGCAAAACAGGCGCTTTCAGCAAAGGCAAATTCTCATCAACTAACTCCGCTGTAATTTCAGCCCGCCGCCGCCCGAACAGCAACTGCACGGCAACTGGGGACTCCATCAACTGCTGTCTGAACTTTAGCAATCCGTCAATCTTTTTTTGGCTACCCAGCAACTTAGCAATTGGATAGATCGATCGCAGCAACCACAAAGCCAGCGGTGGTTGACCGATCAGCCAGTTAGCCGTCTGCCACCGCCCCCGCCGGTTGCCAACCTTGACGCCTTCTGGGGCCAACAACACCAAACCCTGAACTCGATCGGGATATTTGATAGCGTAGCTGGTGGCCACCCAACCACCCACAGAGTGAGCGATTAAATAAACCTGTCGCAACTTCAAAGTATCGAGGTATTGGGCGAGACATTCTACTTCCAAGTCGATCGAATAATGAAGATTTGGGTGTTCCGAGTCGCCAAACCCCAGCAAATCCGGTGCGAAGCAGTGGTAGTAGGGGCTCAAATGTTCGATCGTCCTCAGCCACTGACTGCTGTCGTGCCAAGAACCGTGCAAAAATACTAAATTCGGGCCTTGACCGACTTCGTGCCAAAAGATTTGCCCTACAGAGAGTTTGAGCCGAGAATTGCGTAGCGGTGAGTACATCCGGTTAAATATTTAGTAATAAAAAGATGATTAATTTAATGTTCAGAGTTTGTGAATAAAAGTAGGAAAACATTGAAATACTCACCGGCAGTCAGGGCGCG
The DNA here is from genome assembly GCF_036702355.1 of Microcoleus sp. D3_18_C4. NCBI lineage: Bacteria > Bacillati > Cyanobacteriota > Cyanophyceae > Oscillatoriales > Microcoleaceae > Microcoleus > Microcoleus sp. D3_18_C4. The sequence continues at coordinate 93,172 of NZ_JAUBTF010000018.1, read as the reverse complement.
GTGATTCTTGACGCTTCATCGGGTTCTGCTACCGAAATAGTCTGACAATCCCTCAGCACTCCATTTAGAGTCGTGGCGATTCCCCATCCCGACTTGAGCTATATTTCTAGCCGCATTTTCATCTCTATCCTGCTCGGTACCACAATTCAAACAGAGCACTGAGCGAATAGATAAATCGATTTTACCCCACTTGAAACCACAGTCCGAACAGACCTGGCTGGTGGGTTCCCATCGACTAATCACCTTGAACTCTCTGCCCAACTTTTCAGACTTAGCTTCGCACAAAGTCCTGAATTCTCTCCAACCTTGCAAGCTGATTACTCTAGCCACTTTGCGGTTCTTAACCATGCCCGACACATTTAAATCTTCCAAAACAATCACTTGGTTTTCGTTGACTATTTTGGTGGATAATTTGTGTATAAAATCTTTACGAACATCAGAAATACGGTTATGAAGCTTGGCGAGCTTGATTCTAGTTATATTCCTTCTTTTGGAGTCATGAGGTTGGCGAGCTAACTTGCGTTGCAGTTTGCGAACTTTCCGGTCCAGTTTTTTATAACTTGGACTTTCGGCTTTTGCGCCATTACTCATTACCGCAAAGGTTTTAATCCCTAAGTCGATACCAATACTTGGATGCAAAGCCTCGGATTGAAATGGTTCGACCTCTACAACAAAGCTTAAGAAATAGCGATTAGCGCAATCCTTGATTACCGTGACCGAGCTAGGTGCTGACGGCAACTCCCTAGACCATATTGGCTTGACAATTCCAATTTTTGCTAAGTAAACGCCACCGTTTTTCTTCAGGGAAAATCCACGAAGAGTAAATCTTGCCGATTGACGGCTTGTCTTTTTTTTAAACCTAGGATACCGTACTTTTTGCCCTTTTCTTTTCCCTTTGTAGGAATCAAAGAAATTCTTAAAAGCCGTTTCTAAATCGGTTACAGACTGTTGCAAGGGAACGCATGACACCTCTTCCAGCCAAGTCCTTTCCTCAGTCTGTTTTGCCCCAGTTATTACTATTTTCTGAAGTTCTGTCGATTTCGGCTTTTTTTCGGATTGTTTGCAAAGTGCAAGAGCATCATTCCAGACAACGCGAACGCAACCGAATAACTGAGCCAAGCTCTGTTTCTGTTGGTCGGTCGGATAGATTCTGTACTTGTACCTTGCTTTCATTGTTTACTATTGCTTGATTGCTTTATTGTACCATGTATTATCAATACAATTAACTGAAAATGAAGAGAATCAAAGCCGTCCTATAAGGAAGGGGCTTCAGCCCTCCGCTACGCTCCGCCCAGTTCTTTGGTGAAAATTAATTCCACATTCATAACAGACAATTTTTGACCGCGAGGTAATTTCCGACTTTTCTGAAATTTCGATGCCCCGCCGATTTACGCCAAAGTTGTCAGGCCTTGAAAATAGTCCTGTAAGTGTTGGTCGTTATCGTGGCTGAGTGCCCCCTCCGGCAGGGATGCGGGCAAAAAAGCCTCAACCTCGCTGACTTCAAGCGTATCCTGAACTTGCATATTGCCCTGCACCTCTGCTGCCACCACGATACAAATCGAGTGCAGGCGAGGGTCTCGATCGGCCGCCGAATAAACACCCACCAAGCGACGGATTTTGACTAAATCGAGTCCTGTTTCCTCCGCTAATTCCCGGCGCACAGTTGTGGGAATATCCTCTCCCCAATCCACCATACCTCCCGGCAGTGCCCAGCGACCGTTGTCGCGGCGGCGAATTAACACAATTCGCCCGTCAGGCAATACGGGAATCACCGCAGTACCAGTGACGGGATGTCGAAAAATCAGTCCCAGCACAGTTTGTACAATTTGCCACAATCGACGCATAAACTCAAAAGCTTGTTTAGGGGAAAGTAATTTCAGGTTTCTTAGCTGGCAACTCAAAAGTCTTAATTTTTAATTTTTCATTCAGGCGAGAGGTCTGGCAAGTCTGCTAATATCTCGGCTGCGTGAGTTTCTGGTTTGACTTTCCGATAAACCTTTTCAATCCTACCATCAGGGTCGATCGCGAAGGTCGATCGAGTAATTCCCATAAATTCTTTTCCCATAAATTTTTTGAGTCCGTAACAGCCGTAGGCGGTAGCAACTTCGGCGTTTGAGTCGCACAGCAAGGGAAAAGGCAGTTGATATTTAGCTGCAAACTTGGCGTGGGGCCCCGCCCCGTCTGTACTGACGCCGAGGACTGCTATATTGCGCGACTGGTAGTCTGAGTAAATGTCGCGAAAGCCGCAAGCTTCTTTGGTACAGCCAGGGGTATTGTCCCTAGGGTAAAAATAAAGTACAACTCGCCCCCCTCGAAAATCTGCAAGGCTGACGACATTGCCTTGCGCGTCGGGCAGGCTGAAGACAGGAGCTACGTCACCGGGATTTATAGTCATTTGTCGTATTTGTCAAGAGTTTATAGAAATCTTCTGGAAGATTGACAACATTGCGTCCCGATCAAACCCAGATTCCCAGCGACTTGAATCCCCGTGTTCTTTTTTCTGGGTCTTGTACCGGGTGTGCTATGATCGTCATCGGTCTAAAATTGAGTATAACTAGCCAACGTAAAAACTTAACTGGATTAGTTGAGTGCGTAGTCACACCTAACGGTGTTGCGGTTTAGGAAAGCTAAATTTGAAGAAAACCTAACTACATAAAGAGAACTGATCGAGTACGGTAGGGCATACCGGAATTAACGCTTGGGGAGAAGACACCTATATTTTGGCTGGAGAAATCCTGTCGCCAGTAAGTGACTTCGCTGAACCAAGAATCTCAGTCACCAAGAGTGCACAGAGTGTCAAACTTAAGAATCCCTGGGCGTGAAAGCCCGGGGACTGTCAATGTTTATTAGTGAGGTCAGAATGGCTAAGCGCCGCAATCTCAAGAAAGAGAAGGCACAACGAAATCAAGCATACGCTCGCAAGTTTCGCAAGCGGAGAAATCAAGATATGTTCTCCAACAAGAGAAGACGATTTGACGGCGGTAACGGCGGTGGCATGGGCGCCATGAGCGGTGGCGGCAGAGACAAAGACATGGCTGCTGCTGAAGATTAATTGAGTCAGGCTATCTGCCGAACTTAGAACCAGAGTGGAAAACACGATCGTTCTAAGGAGAGATAGCCAGCCGGAATTTGTCGAATAATTCAACGATGTTTAGGCGATCCGATCGCGCGCAGCGATAAGTGATTTTCTCACTTGTTCAAACCCGGTACCCCCGTAACTATTGCGAGCCGCCACCACTTGCTGAGGTGCGATCGCGCTGTAAATGTCTGTCTCAAAAGCTGGGTGCAAGTCTTTCCACTCCTCAAGTGTCAAATCTTTGAGGAGTTTGCCCCCCGAAAGGCAAGTTTTGACGACTTTGCCGACAAGGTTGTAAGCTTCCCGGAAGGGAACGCCTTTGGCGGCCAAGTAGTCGGCTACGTCTGTAGCATTAGAAAAGTCTTCTGTAACGGCAGCGGCGAGGCGATCGCCATTAAAGGCGATGCCTTCCCGCAGCAAAATGGTCATTGCTTCCAAGCAACCTTGTACCGTTTTGACGGTATCAAACAAAGCCTCTTTATCTTCTTGCAAATCTTTGTTGTAGGCCAAAGGAAGTCCCTTCACTACTACCAACAAGGCTTGCAAGTTACCGAACACCCGCCCCGCTTTGCCTCGCACCAACTCCGGCACGTCGGGATTTTTTTTCTGGGGCATGATGCTAGAACCAGTAGCGCAGCTATCTTTGAGCGTAATAAATCCAAATTCGTGAGAAGACCACAAAATCATTTCTTCTGACAAGCGGCTCAGGTGTACCAGAATCAAGCTGGCGGCAGCGAGAAATTCGATCGCAAAATCTCGATCACTCACTCCATCTAAGCTGTTAGCATAAACCTTGTCAAAATGCAATAGTTCTGCCGTATAATGTCGGTCAATTGGGAAAGTCGTCCCCGCCAACGCGCCACAACCCAAAGGCGAAACATTCACCCGCTTACAGATATCGCCGAGGCGTTCCCAATCGCGATCGGTCATTTCAAAATAAGCTAACAAGTAATGAGCCAAACTGATCGGCTGAGCGCGCTGCAAATGAGTGTAACCGGGAATTAAAGTTTCCACGTTACGATCGGCAATATCGAGCAAAACCCCTTGAAATTCCCGTAATTGCTCGCGAATTTCTGCGATGCGATCGCGCAAATACAAGCGAGTATCAGTGCCGGCTTGATCGTTGCGCGATCGGGCCGTGTGCAACTTTTTCCCAGCATCTCCCACAATATCCGTCAGCCGCTTCTCTACAGCGAAGTGAACGTCTTCTGCATCAACTCCCGGAACAAAAAGTCCTTGGCGATATTCGCGGCGTATCTGTTCCAAACCATTGACTAACTGTTCCCCTTCTGCTGCGGAAATAATCCCCGTTTTTGCCAGCATTTTAGCGTGAGCGACAGAACCCGTCAAGTCATACTCAATCAATTCAATATCGAAGCCAATACTAGCATTGAATCGGGCGATCGCCGGGTGCAACGCCGATTCAAATCTTTGACTCCAAGTTTTTTGTTGTGTTGTCATTGCTCAAGCTAAAACTAGATTATATCTCTCTTGCAGAAGTCTATAAAAACCGGTTTTTAGCAAAGACTTTAGTCCTTCTTCCGGTTTGTAGTCAGGACTTTAGTCCTCCATTCCCAATTCGGCAATAAAAAACTCAAGTTCTGACTACAAAGTTTTTATACATCTTTTGACCAGAAAAAACTGAAGTCTGGACTACAAAATTGTGAAACTTTTGCTGCATCATAAAAAAGTTAAGTTTTGGCTAAAAACCTTTTAAATCCGTTCCCGATACCTTCTGCGACAATAACTCTAACGAAAAATCCCTTTCAAGAACCACCCAACAAAAATACCTATAAAAAAAGCTCCTATTTGACCTGTCGAAACAAAATTGTTCCAAGCTTTCTGGAAATTCGTAAAAATTTCGTAACTTTGGCCCAAAAGCACCGTCGAACTCAAATGAGATTTCAAAACTACCATGTGAGCAGCATCGTGCCAATTAATCGAGTTGATTAATCCAGCAGTAATTTCCGGCATTAAATTAACTATCATGGTGATTTTCTCCTGCTAAAGGTGTTACCCTGAGTACAACCAGTGTCATGTCATCTTCGTTACGATTGCCGATGCCGATAAACTGGTGCACGCGATCGAACAAATAATCCAAAATTTCTTCAGACTGCTGATAATTTTGACAGGCCCACTGAAAAGCCGAGGTCAAGTTATCCTCATCAAACCGATCGCCCCTTTGATTAGAAGCATCGGTAAATCCGTCTGTGTAATAAATAATAGTATCTCCTGGCTGCAATTGAATGTGGGCTTCTTGGTAAAGCGAATCAGCATCCAGCCCAATTAACATTCCCTCCAAAGTATCAAGCTGAAGAATCGAATTAGTGGCAGCTTGCCACAGCAAAGGCGGGTGGTGAGCAGCATTGCTGTAAGACAAAACGCGAGTTTTCGGGTCATACTCCGAATAAAACAGAGTCACAAAACGGTGGGAATTTTCCAAATCCGCGTGCATAACCCGGTTTAAATGTTGCAAAATTCTCGACGGCGAGTGGCGGTTCAAAACCTCCGCCCGCAGCATACCCCGTGTCATCGTCATCAACAGGCCAGCCGGCACTCCCTTGCCCATCACGTCGCCGATCACAATGCTCCAGCGGCCCTTGTCGATTTTGGACTTGAGATTTTTAATCAGGGATGGGGGGTTTTCCCCCTCATTCTCCTTGCCGATCGGGTCATAGTCAGCGGGAATAAAATCATAATAATCTCCGCCGACTCTGCTAGCAGTTTGGCAGCGGGCGGCCACGTCAAGGCCGGGAATTTTCGGACAACTACGGGGTTGCAGCCGCAATTGAATTTCCGCCCCGATTTCTAACTCTCTGTCTAAGCGGTCTTTTTCCGCCAACTTAACAGTAAGTTCGTCTTTGCAAATAGCCACAGCGGTTTGATCCGCCACCAACCGAACTAATTTCTGTCTGCTGGGAGTCCAGAGATATTGTGGGTCACTGCTAAAAACATACAGCCGTCCGCGTTCCAAATTGTTGACTAAAATTGGCGCCCCAAACAAATGAACATCCGGGCCCAAATAACGACCGACTTGCAGGTCTAGACTAGAAGTTTGCCCAGAGGTTTCCGAAAAAGATCCAGCAGTAGCGCCCACACCTGCTGTAGCTTGCCTGGTGGCTATTTCCAGCGCTTTTCGCATATCTTGGCACTGCCGTCCTTCCTGACAATGCAACTGCTGGAACCTGACTTGACCGTTGGGTTTGAACAGCACTAAAGCTCCCCCGTCGGCGTCCGTAACGCGAGTCGCCACCAAAGGCACCAACTCCAAAAATTGGTTGAGATTGTTAAAACTTCGCAGGGCAAATCCCAGCGAGCCCAACATATCTTGAACGTTGTGCTGATATCGGTGCAAACGCGCCACCAGTTCTTTGAGGGCAAATACTGGCGTCGCGTCGGTGGAATTGCGACCCGAAGGGCGGTCAGCAGGTTGAGGTGAGGGGCGAGGCAAAGGCACAGCAGTCATTGTAAATGTGTGATTTTCGATCTTAGACGGAGTAATGATTGAGGACTTACGGGCCACTTGAACAGAAACCCGTTTTTTTTTCGAGCAAGTAGTTTGGTTTGATCGAGTAAGTTGGGCACTAGGACATGAGTATAAACTTAAGTCTAAAATTCTTAAGAAATCTGGTTTATAGCTGAGTCTAGATACCCCTAAATCCACGCCGCTTGCTTTATTTGGGGGGCCCCAAGACCGCAGCGGCTTCCCTTAAGCAGGGGGACTTTAACCATTTGCTGTCGCCCTTCTTAAGGGGAGGGCCAGGCAGGGCTGTTTCGGGGCAACCACGGGGGGATTGCCCCTACGGAAAACCAAGGTTTTGTAGGGCGGTGCCCCTGTGCCCGCCCAGCCCATAAACGAGTCGGGGTTTCAGATATCGGGGCAGCCACGGGGGGCAGCCACTACAAGAGAATGAAACAGCCCTGGAGGGCCAGGGGTATCGGGAAGATTGTGCAATCAGACAGCAGACTGATACTAAATTTGAGCTTAATTTGACACGCTACTGGCACTTTGAATCCAAACCAGCAAGAACAGGGGGAAGGTATTGTTTCTAGGTATTTAGTTTTCACTCGCCGCCCGTGGTGGCGCAAGTCCTGCGATGGTAGTTTGAGGTTAAGGATTTGAGATTTTGAACCTCTGTACCCGCCTCCAAAAATCGGGACGACCACAGATACCTGATCAATCTAAAATCTAAAATCTAAAATCTAAAATCGAGTAGGGCTTCCACAAATTCGTAACTAGAAAACGGGCGCAAGTCTTCGATGCTTTCCCCGACTCCAATAAAGCGGATGGGCAGACCAAGCTGCTGCACTACTGCTAGGGCAACACCACCTTTAGCAGAACCGTCGAGTTTTGTCAATACTACTCCACTTAATTTGGCCGATTCTGCGAACACTTCTGCCTGTCGCAAACCATTTTGACCCAGTGTGGCATCCAAGACCAGTAGAGATTCTACGGTAGCGCCTGGGGCTTTCTTGTCTACAATGCGACGGATTTTACTTAATTCGTCCATCAGATTTTTTTTGTTTTGCAGGCGACCTGCGGTGTCTACGATCAGCAGTTCTGTGCCGCGGGCGCTGGCGGCGGCGATCGCATCAAACACGACAGCAGCCGGATCGGTATTTTTTCCTGGGTTGGCAATAATTTCGACCCCACTGCGGGAACCCCAAACTTTCACCTGTTCGACGGCGGCGGCGCGGAAAGTGTCGGCGGCAGCAATTAGGGTTTTGTAGCCGGATTTTTGGGCAATATGGGCAAGTTTGCCGATCGTCGTAGTTTTGCCCGCACCGTTGACTCCTACGATTAACCAGATGTTAAAAGTGTCTTTTTCCGGGGCAAATGTCAGGCTGTAGGCGGGATTACCGGCGGCGGTTTCGGCACAGGGAGCGTCCAGAATATCGCGCAGAATCGTTTTCAGGTAGGCTAGAGCCTGTTCTGGCGGCAGCACTTCTTGTGTGAGTCTTTCTTGGAGGCGACTGATAATGATGTCGGTGGCTGCGACTCCGACATCGGCTTGTAGCAGCAAAGTCTCAATTTCGGCTACTGCGTCTTGATTGAGCGGGCCTTGACCGACGATCGCCTTTAGTCGATTAATTAAGCTGCGACGAGTTCTTTCTAAGCCTTTCCGCAGTTTTTGCAGCCAAGTGATTTCTTCGACTGATACTTGGTCTGGTCGGCGGCCTTGACTGGCTAAGATTTCTGAAGACCACAGGAAGCCTTCGTCAAAGGCGAAACCGGGAATTTCTTCGATAATTGCGGCTCTCTCGGCGGCGGCTGCAATTACGTCTGGTTCTTCAATGGCGGTTTCTTTGAGGCGTTCGATGCGCTCCATGCGCTCGGCCTGAGCTCTAGCCCAAAACGGCAGGGCTTCGGCTGCTTCGCCGTCGGATGCGAGTGATTCGGTTTCTACAACCTCTGTTGAAGGTTCGGCAATTTCTATATTTTCTGTTGTAACTTCTAATTGTTGAGCAATAGGTGCAATGTCGATCGCCCCGGCTGTTGGTTGCAGAGTTTCTGGAATTTCTGCTGGCTTGGCTGCATCGAGTTCCGAAACCTCGGTTGCTTCAACTGTTGCTGGTGCTGCAACTTCTGGAACTTCTGCAACAGTTGGTGCTGTGGGTGCTGGTTCAAGTTCGATCGGCTCGGTTGCTTCAATAGTCGCAGGTTCTGCAACTTCTGCAACTGTCGCGATTTCTCCTTCGGCTGCTGGAACATCGGGCGCTGCTGTCTCGGAAACTTCTGTTTCGGGTTTTTGCTGTTTTTGAATATTTTTGTAAGCAGCTTTTGCCCAATTGAGATAATCTTCGGCTACAGCAGGAGAAGCTTGCTCTGTTGTATCTGTTTGAGGCTCAACCGGTGCGGATTTTGCCGACTCATCTTGCGGCTGTTCGGGGGTTGCCTCTGTTTCAGAAGATTTGCTTTCGCTGTACTGGCGACGAAACCAATTAAATACCATAGTTGATGGGGAATAGAGAATAGTTATTAGTCATTAGTCCTCAGTCCCTAGTGTAGAGCCGATTGCGGATTGCCAATCACCAATGACTGCTGACTAAGGACTACTGACTAAGGACTACGGACTAACAACTTCTGCGTTGATTTTATCGACTACTCGGCGGAGGACTCCGTTGATGAAGCGATGTCCTTCGTCGCCGCTGTAGCGTTTTGCCAGTTGGACGGCTTCGTTGACGCTGACTTGCTCCGGTAAGCCCAGATATAGCATTTCGGCGATCGCGATTCTCATGATATCTCGATCTATCCGGGGCAACCGTTCTATTTGCCAATCTACAAGGGATTCCGAGAGCAATTCATCAATTTGAACACGGTTGGCGCTGACTTTCGTCAGAATTTGCAAAGCATAGGTGCGGACATCTTGCTGGTTGGCTAGCTGGATTAGTTCTGGAAACTCCATTGCTGAACCGAGACGGTTGATTGCGGTTTGAGTGAGTTCGACTGCTTCCCGTACCATTGTTCTAGCACTTTGTATATCGGAGGCGCGGATTTCGCTGGCAAGCAGTTTGTCGCTACTCCGCTGCACTTCGGATGCTGCTGCTTCTAGGGATTCTTGAACTTCTGCTGTCAGGGTACGGATGGCGGCGAGGAGAACGTCTTGCAGTTTCTTGGCTTCTAAGAGTTCTGGATTCGCTGGCAGTTGGCTGATACCGAGGAGTGCTAGTTCGCGTGCTGTTTCGCGGGCTTTTTTCATAATTTTTAGATAGGAATTGAGAATTTAGGAAGTTTTTCGATCGCGCGCGGACTTGAACTTTAGCAGAAAACTCGACTAAAAGCGGTACAAGACCAGCCGTCTGACTCGCCAGCGGCGGGTAGTTTACAGATACTTGGCTGTCAAACCTAAGATTTATGCTCGAAACCGGGTTTCTGAGTATAGGCCTTCTCGGTTTGGGCTGGTTTTGTCGAAATATTATCTGCTATGGGGAAAGTTTACACGGTCTTACGGGTCACTAAAGATGTCTTGGTTCACTCTTCTTCGACTGGAACAGCCTGGTATCTTGATTCGGATACCAAGGGTTCGAGTGTTTTGCCCTTGATTTTTTCGGGGGTTACAGCAATTGAGTTGTTGGGGTTGACGATGCCGCCAGAGATGATGACTTTAAAGGCATCTTCGATCGACATTGACAAGTTGACTAAATCTGCCTCCGGCACTATAGCGTACCATCCGGTAGTGGGGTTGGGAGTGGTGGGGATGAAAATGCCGATCGGGGTTTCACCGGAAAGGTGAGGCGGGATGTCGTTACTCTCGATCGTACCGGTCACAAATGCTAAAGTCCAGATTCCCCGCCGGGGATATTCCACTAACACCACGCGGCGAAATTTGTCGTTTGAGTTGAGGAGGGTTCCCAGCAGTTGTTTGAGGGTTTTGTAAACCGAACCAGCTAGGGGAATTGCCTGCAACACCCGTTCGCCAAAGTCTAGCAGCCACTTGCCGAAAATGTTGCGGGCCATTAAACCGATGACTAAGATGCTCAGCAGGGGTACAGCCAGCCCTACTAAAAGATTTAGCAGATTCACCAAAATCGGGTGGAGTCCGTCAAAAGGGTTGATCTGCTTGGGAATTTTGGTGAGAAAATTGATCACCCAACTGGCGACGGTAATTGTCAGCCAGATGGTGGTAGCTAAGGGTATCACTACCAATAGTCCTGCGATCAGGTCGTTTTTTAAGTCTTGTTTGATGCGTTGGAGCACGGCGGGTCAAATCTCCTCGTAACTGGTTGCCAATAACCTGAATAAACCTGAGACTAAAGCAACTGCACGGGCTTTACTGGATGTCACCATAGACAATCGTCTTCAATTCTGCTAAACCCTACCCTTTCTGAGGGGGAAGAGTTAGGGATCGCCGGTGCTTTACCTTTATTTTAAAGAATTATTGCAATTTGGCGCTTAGTTTTAATATATGCGGGCTGTGCACCAGCTCACCGTATTGTATATTTTAAGACATTTTGGGTCGGTTCAATCAATAAGCCGATCGGTCAGAGACAGCCTGGGAGTCGCAGTGTAGCGAGTCCAGATCAAATTTTCTGTGATTTGCATAGGAAATTAATTGGTCGATCGAGCTTTCTCAGATTTTCGGCGGGGTGGCACTTCGTTTTACTTATATCTTGCACCATTTTCCATAAGCTTTTTATGGACGGGCTCTCCTGCCCATCCCACAATCAAATTCACTATTTGTGGAATAGGCCGGAAAGCCTGTTCTTGAAAATGGTGCAACCTATGAGTTTTACCGAATTCTGGCGAATCTCTGCAGGTTGAGTGCAGTGTGTCTGCAAAAATCTATCTTTAGATAGATTCAGTGTACCCATTTGCTACTGAAATAACGGTGTTTTTTGAGGGCGACTGCGATCAATAAGGCAACAGTTGCCTACCATGCAACACTTGCATGGTACGTAAATCCGGCAAAAAGTAAAGCAGACATACCAGCAACTTTGACTTTTTTTGACACGATCGATCGATATTCAGGAAATAATGGCAGAATTCAAGCGAATTCGAGCTTGAGAGGAGCGACAAAGCAATATAGAATTAACTCTGGCATCACTACAAAAAAAATAATCTGCCAAACGAGGTAGCAGTAGTTAGTAGCAAGCGAGATAAATTACTACATAGCTAGTTGTTTCTAGCCAGAAGCGCGAAACTATTTGTTTAACAGGGTATAGCTAAACTGCTACATAGAAGCAAGACTCCAGCGATGCCGATTTCTTGGAAGCCGACGAAAGTTAAGGAAAAACAAGCGTACTAGCCGCTCAAGTCAGAGCGGGGATTTACCTCGCTGCAAGCAGCAATAGACTTGATTAGAAGCTAGGATTGAGATATGAATGCTCAACTCATGAAACCAATTGATTTTTACATTTTTTTATGCCATTAAACACGCAAGACTTTTGTGGGCTTCACTTAAAGCCGCAGCCAGATCAAATTTTGTATCAGATAATTAATATTTAAGTAAAAGGAATTTTTGTGAAAACGCTCAATATCCTCTTAGTAGAAGACAGTCCCCTAGATGCCGAACTGATTGAGGCATATCTAATGGATGGCGGGCTCCAATTTTCTCTGGTGTGTGTGGAAAATCGAGAAGACTTTGCCACGGCGCTGGAAAAACAACGTTTTGACATTATTTTGGCAGATTATATGCTGCCTTGTTTTAACGGGATAGCTGCGCTGGAAATCGCCCACACTACTTGTCCGGGAGTGCCGTTTATTTTTGTTTCGGCTACTTTGGGCGAGGAAGTGGCGATCGAAACTTTGAAACGCGGCGCTACAGATTATGTTCTCAAACGCCGTTTGATACGCCTAGTGCCGTCGATTGAGCGGGCCCTGCGGGAAGTTCAAGAACGGAACGAGCGCAAGCAAGCCGAAGCACAGCAGCAGGAAAGCGAAGCTCGATTTCGGATTATGGCAGATACCGCGCCGGTGATGATTTGGATGTCCGATACTGACCAACTTGGCGATTACTTTAACAAAGTTTGGCTGGAGTTTACGGGTAGAACTTTGGCGCAAGAAATGGGCACGGGTTGGATGGAAAACTTGCACCCAGATGACTTACCAGAATGTCTGGATATTTACCAAAAAGCTTTCGACGCTGGCAGCGAGTACCGACTCGAATGCCGCCTGAGACGCTATGACGGGGAATACCGCTGGGTTTTGGGTACAGGCGTACCCCGGTACAGACCCGATCGCACTTTTGCCGGTTACATCGGTTCTTACATCGATATTAGCGATCGAAAACAGGCAGAACAAGAACGGGCGGCAGCTTTGTCCCGCGAACAAGAAGCGAGGTTGCAAGCAGAAGAAACAGCTAAAGCGCTGCAATTGGCAAACGATAAAATTACTAACATTCTCGAAAGCATTACCGATGCTTTTATCGCTGTTGATTTAAATTGGAACTATACCTATGTCAACCACCAAGCTATTGAGCTGTTAGGTCAACCAAAAGTAGAACTGATTGGGAAAAAAATTTGGGATATATTTCCCTGCGCTTTAGATTTACCGTTTTACAAAATGGCGACCCAAGCATTAGCAGAAAAGGTAACAATCGAGTATGAAGAATTCGTACCGTTATGGAATAAGTGGTTGAAGATGCGTTTTTATCCTTCCGATTCTGGTTTGTCGGGTTATATCCAAGACGTTACCGAGCGCAAGCAAACAGAAGCTGCACTCCAAGCTAGCGAAGAAAAGCTGAGAATGTTAGCCGAAGCTAACTTGATAGGAATTATCTTCGGGGATGTTAACGGCCGTATTATCGAGGCCAACGATGAATTTTTGCGGATAGTTGGTTACACGCGGGAACAGTTGCAGGGCGGGGAATTAAACTCGATTGATATCACGCCGCCGGAGTACCAGTCTCTCGACAAGAAGGGGATGACAGAGGCACAAGCAACAGGGGCTTGCACTCCCTACGAAAAGGAATTCTGGAGGAGAGACGGCAGCCGGATTCCGGTGTTAATCGGATATGTTTTGCTGGCGCAAAAGCGGCAAGAATCTGTGGCTTTTATTCTCGATTTGACTGTTGGCAAGCAGTTGGAAAGAGAACTGCACGATCGAGCCGAAGAATTGGCGCGGGCGAACCGAATTAAAGACGAGTTTCTAGGAACTTTGTCCCACGAATTGCGGACGCCGCTGAATGCGATGCTGGGATGGGCGCAACTGCTGCGAAACCGCAAGTTTGACGAAAAAACGACTGTTCGGGCTCTGGAAACGATCGACCGCAATACACGAGCGCTGGCAACTCTGATCGAGGATTTACTGGACGTGTCGCAGATTATTACCGGGAAACTGTCGCTGAATTTGCGTTGGGTGGATGTGATTTCGACTGTTGAGGCTGCGATCGATACTCTCGCGCCCGCGATTGCCGCCAAAAATATTGAAATTGTGACGGATTTCGACCCAACTGCAGGACGGATTTTTGCCGATTCCGGTCGCTTGCAGCAGGTAGCCTGGAATTTGCTGTCGAATGCGATTAAGTTTACTCCCGATGGCGGACAGGTGAGGGTGGCGGTGCGAAAGATGGAGAGGACTTTTGCCCGTGAGGAATCCGCTTGCTGTAAAAATTTGTCGCCCGCTAGTGTCGAAATTGAGGTTAGCGACACGGGACAAGGGATTTCAGAAGAGTTTTTGCCCCACGTTTTCGAGCGGTTCAGCCAAGCTGACAGCTCTATAAGGCGATCGTACAACGGATTGGGTTTGGGTTTGGCTCTAGTGCGGCATTTTGTGGAAATGCACGGGGGGACGGTGCAAGCCGACTCGGCAGGGAAGGGAAAAGGGTCGAGGTTTTTAGTGAGATTGCCAATTCAACAGCTTCCTGGCGACGGCGGATTTTCTGTTGCGGGACTCGGGGAGTTGGCGATTCCTCCAAGCAAGGCGCGAGCCCCTGTAAAGGAGTCTTTTGTCAACAGCAATCTTTCGGGAGTTCGGGTGTTGGTGGTCGATATCGACGCGGATTCCCTGGATTTTGCCTGTACCGTGCTCGAAGATTGCGGGGCCCAGGTGGAGACTGCTAGCTCTGGAAAACGTGCGTTGGAGGCGATTGAAAGGCTGAATCCGGATGTGTTGGCGATCGATATCGGGATACAGGCCCTTGACGGAGAGGCTCTGCTGCGGCAAGTGCGATCGCGGATGGTGGACAGGGAAATTCCGGCGTTGGCGTTCACGGCGGTTGGTAGGGTAGAGGAACGAATACGGGCACTGCAGCAAGGTTTTCAAATTTACGTGCCCAAGCCGATCGAGCCTGCTGAGTTGGTGGCGGTGGTGGCAAGTTTGGCCACGCGCTCAAAGATTTTAGATTTTAGATTTTAGATTAACTCCGCGATGACGGATGTCGTAACTACACATCATTTTTCTTGCATTCGAGCGCTCGGAAAATTCGGCATAACAACGTTTTTCTTAGTAGAAATCAGAACTCTAGCTAACTTGTCAAGCCCCAACAGTTATAAATTTAATTAGCCTCAAAGTTGGTAATTTTTGATACTGATAGCAGTTTCTAAAAGGAATGCAACTGTAGACAAGTTCCAAACCCTGATCATCATCCGTAGTCCGACTTCTAAAATCTAAAATCTAAAATCTAAAATCTAAAATCTAAAATTGTATGAGTTGCAGGGACGATCGTCCTTAACTGTATCTCCTCAAATATGAAGTTCACTAAATACGTGCTTCAATTGAAAAATGCCATGTCGGGGTCAATGCTGCTCGCACTCCTCTATTTCCCGCCCTACAAGGATTTTGTGTCGCTCTTGGATTTTTCTGGGCCCTGGTTTCAACTATCGACTAGATACCAGTTGCACCCGACCGGCATCCATTTCATCCATTAATAACTCTAAAGCCTCATAATCAATATCCGAGATGTAGCCCAAACGGGTGAGCTCGTAGTTGATTTCGTTTTCAATGTCAGGCGTTAACTGCTTAATGTAGAGGGCTTTTTCTACAAGATGACGAATAGCATAGGTTGCTTGCATAGTAGCTCGGAGAACTCCGTACAAGTTAATTATTATCTGAACAGTCGATCGCGCGCGTGATCTAAATCAGAACTAACAAGTGATTTCAATTACATTATTCACTTTTATCTAACAGCCAGGGGACAGTCGATCGCATTTTTTAGAATTCTCAAGACTAAACCTGCCGGCATAAATAAAAAATAGTATAGTAGCTTACGTTTCCTTCGCAAATCTTGCACAAAATTTTATAAAAAAGAGTCAATAAATAAAGATTCAGTAAAATTACTGAAAACAACTGGTCGATTTCGCTCAGAGCAAGTTAGGCTCAGAGTAATCAAGTAGGTTTAGGCTTACATCTGTCCAGCACAGTAGTTGAAAGTACGTAGCAACCATAGGTTTGACATATGCAGACACTTCTTGCCCATAAACCAATTACGGTGATTCGACCCCTAGACCACCTGAATGCAGCCACCTGCGGAGAACTCGGACGGCAACTCATGACAGCAATTGCAGCCCCCGGGGTTGTAGCGGTACTCGTAGATTTGGGCGCAGTAAAATTTATTGACAGTGCCGGTTTGATGACATTGGTTTCGGGCCTGAAGCAGGCGAAAAAAATGGGGCGCAGGTTTAGTCTTTGCTCGGTATCCCCCGGGATTAAGATGATTCTGGAACTCAGCCAACTCGATCGAGTTTTTGAGATATTTGAAAATGTCGATAGCTTTGAAGCCGAAAACTCCTGTGTAAACCAGCACTGGTAGAGGTGCCTCCTCGGCGAAAACAAGCAACAAAACCCAGTAAATTCCGTTAAATGCCCGAAAAGACAGACTACTGTCGTTGGCGTGTTGGCAGATTTTAAGGTAGGCTGCTTAAGAGTCGCAAATATTTAGCGAGTCGAGCCGTGGCAGTAAAAGTCGAAGAATTACTTACAGCAGACATTAATCAGCCTGCTCGTTATCTGGGAAACGAATTGGGATCTACGCACAAGCCTTGGGACGAGGCATTGGTGCGCTGGGTTCTCACTTACCCAGAAGTTTATGAAGTTGGTGCTTCCAATCTGGGGCACATCATCCTTTACAACATTTTGAACGCAGGGCCGAGACAGTTGTGCGATCGAGCTTATTTGCCCGCCCCAGATTTGGCAGCAAAACTGCGATCGACCAAAACTCCGCTGTTTGCGGTAGAATCCAGGCGATCGCTCACAGAATTTGATATTCTGGGCTTCAGCCTCAGCTACGAACTCGGAGCAACAAACATTCTGGAAATGCTGGATTTAGCCGGCATTCCCCTAACTTGGCAAGAAAGAGCAACAAATCCCCAAAACGGTCAAATACCGCTGATTTTTGCTGGCGGGCAAACGGCAACTTCCAACCCCGAACCCTACGCAGACTTTTTTGACTTCATCGCTTTGGGTGATGGAGAAGAGTTGCTGCCAGAAATTGGCTTGATTTTGGCAGAAGGCAAAACAAATAATTTGAGCCGAGAAGCATTGTTGCTGGATTTAGCGCAAATTCCAGGCGTTTACGTCCCGCAATTCTACGATATGGCGGCCGACGGTTCTGTTCATCCCAACCGCCCGCAAGTTCCAGAACGAATTCTGCGCCGCGTGGCAACTCCCATACCAGCTTATTCGATCGGCCTGGTTCCCTACGTCCAGACAGTACACGACAGACTGACAGTAGAAATCCGCCGGGGATGCACCCGCGGGTGTCGCTTCTGTCAGCCGGGAATGCTGACTCGCCCCGCGCGCGATGTCGAACCGCAGCAAGTCGTAGAGGCGATCGAACAGGGGATGCAAGCCACCGGACACAGCGAGTTTTCCCTGCTTTCCCTGAGTTGTTCCGACTATCTGGCACTCCCAGCAGTCGGGATGGAAATCAAAAATCGCCTGAAAGATAAAAATATTTCTCTGTCTCTACCCAGTCAGCGGGTTGACAGATTTGACGATAATATTGCCGACATTCTCGGCGGTACGCGACAAGGCGGTTTGACTTTTGCCCCGGAAGCTGGTACTCAGCGGATGCGGGACATCGTTAACAAAGGTTTGACCAACGAAGAATTGCTTCGGGGTGTCAAAACTGCGGTCGATCGCGGCTGGGATAAAATCAAGCTGTATTTTATGATCGGTTTGCCCGGAGAAACAGATTTTGATGTTCTCGGCATCGCCGAAACAGTCCGCTGGCTGCACAGGGAATGCAGGATCGATGGCAGGCGGGGACTGAATTTTAACTTGACCATTTCTAATTTTACGCCTAAGCCTCACACTCCTTTTCAGTGGCACTCGGTTTCTACTGCTGAGTTTTCCCGTAAGCAAAAACTCCTGAAGGAAGAGTTTCGGGGGATGCGGGGCGTCAAGGTGAATTACACTGATGTGCGGATTTCGGCAATGGAGGATTTTGTCGGACGGGGCGATCGACGTTTGGCTGCTGTAGTCCGCCGCGCTTGGGAACTTGGCGCGGGTATGGATGCGTGGTGGGAAAGCTTGGATCAGGCTTACAAAGCTTGGACTCAGGCAATAGATGAGTCGGGCCTTACTTGGAAATACCGCCAAGTCGAAAGCGGCGAGTGGAATCTGTTTGAGAAGGAAGAAGGAAGTTCGGCAACGGATTCAGTAACGGATGTAACGGATGTCAGTCCGATGGAAGTCGGAAGAAGCAAGAAGGAAGAAGGCAGAGAAATCAAGGAAGATTTTCCCAATTCTCCGGATATCCCCCTCTCGCCCTCCCCCTCTGTCCCCCTCTCTCTCGATCAGGCTCTGCCTTGGGATCACTTAGATACGGGAATCGACAAAAACTGGCTGAAAATTGACTTGCAAAAGGCTTTAGAAGCAGCGACGGTTCCCGACTGTTCCTTTGAAGGGTGTTCGCGCTGCGGGGTGTGTGGCACCGATTTTGGACACAATGTGGTTGTGGATGCGCTGCCAATTCCAGAGTTTGCTGGGGAGTTTGTCCCGGATACGGAGCGGAAACAGCGTTTGCGGGTTTGGTTCGGCAAGGTGGGCGATATGGCTTTGGTTGGTCATTTGGATTTGATCCGATTGTTCGATCGAGTAGTCCGCAGAGCCGATTTGCCGATTTCGTTTACCGGCGGGTTTCACCCGAACCCTCGGATTTCTCTGGCAAATGCTCTGCCTCTGGGTGTTACCAGCACTGGGGAAATTGCCGACTTTGAGCTCACTGAGCTGATCGATATTGAGAGTTTTCGGGAAAAGTTGGCCGCTAAGCTGCCGGAAAATATTCCGATTTACAAGGTTGAGTCGATCGATCTCAAGGCTCCTTCTGCTAACCAGTTGTTAGAAGCAGCGGAGTACGTGATTACTGTGGCTGTAGGGGGTTCGTTGACAGAAAATGGCGAATTAGACCATGAAAATTCTGCTCCTGTCTCCGTGGCTCCTGATGCCAACTGGGAAGCTTGGGTCAAGACGATCGCCGAAACCGAGGCTTTTTGGCGGGTGCATACTACTAAGTCGGGAAAGACGAAGGATGTCAATTTGCGCGATCGACTGCACAAACTAGAACTTGTAGAGCAGAAACCAGACAGCACCTCTGCCTCTAGTGCTACATCCGAAGGTAGAGCCGTCTTGCGCTTTACCGGCAGTTGTCGCAGCGATGGCAACTTGCTAAAGCCAGAACATATTGTGTTCATGCTCGAACAAGTCAGCCAGCAGGAAATTCAGCTTCTGCAGGTTGAGCGTAGTCAGCTAATCCTAGGTTATGGTTAAGATAGGGAAGCCGTGGTGGAATATTTCACCTTCGGCTCTCGATCGGGATGTGTCGTTTCACGCTATAATCGCTTGTTATGGAAGCCGCGGTGGCTCGAGCGCTTTAGTCGCTCGCCGCCCTCGTCAACCAGCAACGCGGGCTGGGTGCAAATTGCTTCTGTTCAAGACTTCAAGCCTTTTTGTTGTACATTCACGGGCTAAATCTAGCGCCAAACCCGCCGGAGCGGGGTCTGAACCAAATTTAGCGATTAATTTCGATCGATCGACTGGTTGTCGGTGGTCGGCTTATTCAAAAATCTCACGGTTCAAACCGCAGAGCGGGTATTCAACAATAGATTTTTTTTACGGGTCAAAAAACGCAGATAAGCCCCCGACTTAAGTCGTGGAGAACCAAAAATTTTAGATTTTAGATTAAAGTTCCAGCTCCCAGATTTATCTGTGGAGTAAATCTAAAATCTAAAACCTAAAATCTCAAATCGACTGACCCGTCAAAAAACGGAAATAAGCCCCCGACTTAAGTCGTGAAGAACCAAAAATTTTAGATTTTAGACTTTAGTTCCAGCTCCCAGATTCATCTGTGGAGTAAATCTAAAATCTCAAATCTAAAATCTCAAATCGACTGACCCGTCAAAAAACGGAGATAAGCCCCCGACTTAAGTCGTGAAGAACCAAAAATTTTAGATTTTAGACTTTAGTTCCAGCTCCCAGATTCATCTGTGGAGTAAATCTAAAATCTCAAATCTAAAATCTCAAATCGACTGACCCGTCAAAAAACGGAAATAAGCCCCCGACTTAATTCGTGGAGAACCAAAAATTTTAGATTTTAGAGTCTAGTTCAATGTCCCAGATTCATCTGTGGAGTAGATCTAAAATCTCAAATCTAAAATCTCAAAT
Organism: Microcoleus sp. D3_18_C4; assembly: GCF_036702355.1. Taxonomy (NCBI): domain Bacteria; kingdom Bacillati; phylum Cyanobacteriota; class Cyanophyceae; order Oscillatoriales; family Microcoleaceae; genus Microcoleus; species Microcoleus sp. D3_18_C4. The sequence goes on along the minus strand of NZ_JAUBTF010000018.1, from coordinate 73,052 downwards.
CGACTGACGAGGTTTTAGGGTTGGCAGGGGCGGAGGTTGCAGTCGAATGCCAAGCTGGGGTATGTTGAGTGCGATCGCACAAGAATTCAACAAAAGTCCTTACGCTTTCACTCCTACCTACTTTCGCTCAAAACCAGCCCTCAACCACCACGCAAGCGGAGTTATCAGTTCGTAGTGTTAAGTTGTGTGTTAAGAAATTGGTACGGTGTCAATGAATTTATTCGCTGAGTTCAAAGGAAGAGTTGTAAGTGTTGAATTTTGAGTATTGATTTCGCAATTGTCAACTCAAATCTCAATATTGCTAACTCGATAAAAGCCTCCTTATTTCTATCTCTCAGATTTATCTGCTGAGCATAACTCATAACTCTGTACGGGCGGGTTTAACTACTTTATCTGTAACAGTTAACAGTGAACAATCAACAGTTAACAGTTAACAGTGAACGGTCAACAGTTAACTTTCCTTCCACCCTGCACCAACTCACAGCTAATAACTCTTCAAGCTACTACTAATTACAGTCTAAGTCAGAGGCACTATGAGTGCGTAAGTGTCTCTAACTTGCTGCCAGTTTTTTGAGGAAATTGAATGACAAAGCAGATAGTTATAGCAGAGCAGCATCGCATTGCTGCCGTCTTTTCAGAAGATCAAATCCAAGAACTTGTGGTAGCCACAGGCAGCCATCAAGTCAGTGACATTTACTTGGGAATTGTTGAAAATGTACTCCCTGGGATAGATGCGGCCTTCGTTAATATTGGCGATCCAGAACGTAACGGGTTTATGCACGTCACAGACCTCGGCCCGCTGCGCCTTAAACGCTCGGCAGGAGCAATTACAGAACTCCTGACCCCCCAGCAGAAAGTGGTGGTACAGGTAATGAAAGAACCGACGGGCAGCAAAGGCCCCCGGCTGACAGGCAACATTACCCTGCCAGGCCGCTATTTGGTACTGATGCCCTACGGCAGGGGAGTCAATCTTTCACGGCGGATCAAGTCGGAAGCCGAGCGCAACCGCCTCAGAGCCCTGGCTATTTTGGTGAAACCGGCCGGGATGGGGCTGCTGGTACGCACTGAAGCTGAAGGGATGACCGAAGAAGCGATCATGGAAGATTTGGAAGTCCTCCAAAAACAGTGGGAAGCCGTTCAACTCGAAGGCGGTACTTCGCGGGCGCCGGCACTACTCAACCGGGATGACGATTTTATCCAGCGGGTGCTGCGAGATATGTTCAGCGGTGACGTGAATCGGATTGTGGTGGACTCGCAAAATGGAATTAAGCGGGTGAAGCAGCAGTTGATGAGCTGGAACGGCGGTAAACTTCCTGCGGGAGTTTTGATCGACCACCACCGAGAGCGCGCCTCGATTTTAGAATTTTTCCGGGTTAACGCTGCGATTCGAGAAGCCCTCAGACCAAGGGTTGATTTGCCTTCGGGTGGTTATGTGATTATCGAGCCGACTGAGGCGCTGACGGTGATCGATGTCAACTCTGGCTCGTTTACTCGATCGGCCACGGCTCGAGAAACTGTACTCTGGACAAATTGCGAAGCAGCAACGGAAATTGCTAGACAACTGCGGTTACGCAATATTGCCGGGGTGATTATTGTTGACTTTATTGACATGGAATCCCGCCGCGATCAGTTGCAGGTGCTGGAACATTTCAATAAAGCTCTCAAAGCTGACAAAGCTCGGCCGCAAATCGCTCAACTGTCGGAATTGGGACTGGTAGAACTGACTCGCAAGCGCCAAGGTCAAAATATTTACGAGTTGTTCGGCCACAGTTGTCCGACTTGCAGCGGGTTGGGTCATCTGGTGCACTTGCCTGGGGAAGAAGACTTCGCCGCAGCGGTGCGGGAATCGGGCGATCGCACCGTTGCTACGTCGAACCGCGTTTTGTTGAATTTGCCCGAAGGATTGGAACGCCGCAGCTTGACGCCTGTGGCGGCTGCAACTCCTGCCCCCGTGCGGGAAGAACGCCCCCCCGAACCTGCTCGGGCTGCTTGGGAGCCTCAAAGCGAAAGTTTGGATTTTGAGACCGGCAGCAACGCATCGCCTTTGGACTTGCTCAACCATCCCAGCTATCAGGATTTGGGGAACGGAACCAGACGCCGCCGCCGCCGCCGGATTGGCGAAGAGCCTTTTGCTCTCCCGGCGGAGGAGGAACCTGTACGTAGCAAGTTGCGGCTGCCGAATACTTCGAGCGCCCCCGTCGCGGATACGCGCTCTGAGTATCTGGCACCCCCCGGCATCCGGGCGGCTTCGGAGGGCTTCGGGCTGGTGAATATGGCGACTGTTGGCAGGCGCGAGGATTTCGAGCGTGTGCGTCCGGCTAAGTCTGAGTTGATGAAGCCGATGGTGGAGCCTCCAGAGGTGATTTCGGTGGAAATGACGGCGGAGGAGCAGGATGTTTATGCTCTGATGGGGGTTTCTCCTTTGGTGCTTACTGATCGCAGTGTGAAAAATCCTAAGAATGCGATCGTTTCGGTGACTCTCCCCGGAGCGGCACCGAACAAGCCGCCTTTCGAGCAGCTCGAATTTGAATTTGAAGCGACGACGCCTCCACAGAATGTTGAGGATGATGAACGGGATTATTATCCAGAAAGGTCGGTAGTTGAGCCTGTTTTTTCTGAGGATGATGATGATGATGATGATGATGTCCAAATTTATGGCGAGAGTTTGATCGACGAAACTGATGATTTTGATGGGATGGAGGAACCCAGCGATGTGATGGACGAATCCTATGATCCGATCGAATCCCAGGAGCCGATCAAATCCCAGGAGCCGATCGAATCCCAGGAGCCGATCGAATCCCAGGAGCCGATCCAATCCCAGGAGCCGATCGAATCGAGCGAACCGGAGGAACCTGCTATCAACCGCCGCCGCCGCCGCCGCTCATCTGCCCTTTTGGATGAATAGTTATGAAGGAAGAGGGAAGAGAGAAGAGGGAAGAAAGAAGAAGGAAGAAGGAAGAAGTAGAAATTTTTACTCTCTTCCCATCTTTCCATCTTCCCCTTTCCCCCTCTCCCTCGAACGCTCTGGTAATTGCGGGTGTGGATGAAGTTGGACGAGGCGCTTTGTTCGGGCCGGTGGTGGCTGCTGCCTGCATTTTGCCCGACGAAGTTCTCGATGAATTAGCAAGTTGCGGGGTGCGCGACAGCAAGCAGTTGAGTGCCGCAGCCCGGAGTCGGTTAGCTGTGAAAATCCGGGCTGTGGCTGTTGACTGTCAAATTGGTGTGGCTTCGGTGCGGGAGATCGATCGCCTCAATATTTTGCAGGCTTCTTTGTTGGCGATGAAACGGGCGATTTTGAAGTTGAAGGTGACGCCGGATTTGTGTTTGGTTGATGGGAATCAAAGGATTCCCAATTTGGCGATCGAGCAAGAGACGATGATCAAGGGTGATGCGCGATCGATTCAGATTGCTGCTGCTAGTATTGTGGCGAAAGTTTGGCGCGATGAATTAATAGTACGTTTGGCTGTTAACTATCCTGAATATGACTTGATAAATAACAAGGGATATGGAACAGCAAAACATAAATTGGCTTTGGAACGCTGCGGGCGATCCGCTTTTCACCGAGTGTCTTTTAGTCCTTGTCGAAAATCTTAAAATAACGGTGAAAAACTTAGCTAATTTGAGCGAAATTATATAAAATTTGAAAAACCAAGAATTTCCGCTTAAAAAATTCAGCTAGTACAGGCTGAAAAATGTCTATCACCTGTTAGAGAAACGAGCAAGCAATAGAGCTGTCTTAATCTATTCCCAAATTTATCATTTTCAGGCTCCGGTAGCATCTATAGAATCTTTATTTAACCTCTTCAGCATGACTGATAATTTGTTAACAATTCCCGGCTATCGCATCATTGAGCAGATCTACAATGGCTCTAGAACACAGGTTTATCGAGGACTTTCTGAGTCAAACCAAAAAGTAATTATCAAACTGCTATTGAGCGAGTACCCCACTTTTAGCGAACTCGTGCAGTTGCGGAATCAGTACACCATTACCAAAAATCTTGACCTTCCCGGAATAGTCAAACCCATTTCACTCTTAAACTACCGCAATGCTTTTGCTCTGGTAATGGAGGATGTTGGGGGTGTTTCCCTTGCTGAGTATACTGCTAATCCTGAAGCGAAGAATTTGGGCGATCGCCTATCAAGTAATTCTGAGGTTTCCTCCCCCCATACTTCGCCCCTACCCCTCGATGAATTTATGCCCATCGCGATTCAGATTGTCCAAACCCTAGAAGGACTATATCACAACAAAATTATTCACAAAGATATCAAGCCCCAGAATATTATCATTCACCCTAAAACTAAAGAAGTTAAATTAATTGATTTCAGCATTTCCTCTCTTTTACCCAGAGAAAACCAACAAATCCAAAATCCAAACGTCTTAGAAGGAACACTAGCTTATATGTCCCCGGAACAAACCGGAAGGATGAATCGAGGGATTGACTACCGCACCGATTTTTACTCGCTGGGAGTCACGTTTTACGAACTACTGACAGGGCAATTACCCTTTAAGTCTACCGATCCGATGGAGCTAGTTCACTGCCATATTGCTAGGATGCCAACACCCCCGATCGATCTGATTCCAGCTATCCCGGCAGTGTTGAATAACATCATTATGAAAATGATGGTAAAAACTCCAGAATCGCGCTATCAAAGTGCTTTTGGACTGCGGTACGACTTAGAAAATTGCTGGCAGCAATGGCAAGAGAATGGGAAGATTAGCCCGTTTGCCTTGGCGAATAGGGATATTTGCGATCGCTTCGTCATTCCCGAAAAACTCTACGGTAGAGAAACTGAAATTAAGGCGCTACTAGAAGCATTCGATCGCGTCAGCGAAGGCACTTGCGAAATCATGCTGGTGGCGGGCTTTTCCGGCATTGGTAAAACTGCCGTCGTCAACGAAGTTCACAAACCCATTGTCCGCCAACGGGGTTACTTCATTAAAGGTAAATTCGACCAATTCAAGCGCGATATACCCTTCTGGGCATGGGTGCAAGCATTCCAGAATTTAATCCGACAATTACTTACCGAAAGTGCTGTCGAGGTGCAGAAATTGCAGGTCAAAATATTAGAGGCGTTGGGTGAGAATGCTCGAGTCATTATCGATGTCATTCCCGAATTAGAACGACTAATTGGCAAGCAGCCAGAAGTGCCAGAACTAGAGGGGACTGCCGCTCAAAATCGCTTCAATTTATTATTGCAAAATTTTATCCGAGTCTTAGCGACAAAAGAGCATCCTTTAGTAATTTTCTTAGATGATTTGCAGTGGGCAGACTCAGCTTCATTGAAGCTAATGCAATTGTTGATGAGCGAGACGAATACCCGCTATCTGTTGTTAATGGGAGCGTATCGCGATAATGAAGTTTTTCCAGCACACCCACTGATCCTGACCTTGGATGAGATTCGCAAAAACTCGGCAACAGTCAACCAAATTACTTTAGCACCCCTAGACCAAACTTCTCTAAATTGCCTGATTGCCGATACTCTTTCCTGTCCACCAGAAAGGGCAATTCCTCTGACAGAACTAATTTTTACAAAAACCAAAGGCAATCCTTTTTTTGCTACTCAATTTCTTAATTTTCTTCATAAAGATGGGTTAGTTAAGTTTGATTGTACCCCCCCACCCCCCCCTTGGAAGAGGGACGCAAGCGGGGGTTGGCAATGCGATATTTCCCAAGTTAGGACGCTAGCTTTTACCGATGATGTGGTCGAGTTTATGGCGATTCAGTTGCAAAAATTGCCCATAGATACCCAGAATGTTCTGAAACTTGCAGCTTGTATTGGCAACCAATTTGACTTATCAACCCTGGCGATTGTTCATAAAAAATCTCAGAGTGAGACAGCGGCCCATGTGTGGAAAGCGTTGCAAGAAGGGTTAGTTATTCCGATTACTGAAGTTTACAAGTTTTTTCACGACTCGGAATCAGTTGAAGTTGCACAAGCGTCGGAGTTATCGGTTCCCTACAAGTTTTTACATGACCGAGTGCAGCAAGCAGCATATTTTCTGATTCCCGAATCCCAGAAACAGTCAACCCATCTCGAAATTGGGCAACTGCTATTGAGGAATACTCCTGAAGCAGAAATACAAGATAAAATTTTTGATATTGTCAACCAGTTGAATATGGGGGTGGAGTTAATTGAGTATCAGACTGAGCGAGATCGACTAGCTCAATTAAATTTAATGGCCGGACGTAAAGCTAAAGCTTCAACTGCTTATGCTGCGGCAAATATCTATCTGCAAACAGGGATTGAACTCTTGAGGACCAACTGCTGGCTTCTTCAGTATGAATTGACCCTGAATCTCTATATTGCTGCCGCTGAAGCTGCCTATTTGAATGCTGACTTTGATGGTATGGAACAGATGGCAGCACTGGTTTTGCAAGAAGCCCAAACAATTTTAGATCGAGTTAAAATTTACGAAATTAAAATTGCCGCTCAGACCGCCCAGAGCAAGGTGTTAGAAACGATCGCCGTAGCAAGAGAGGCACTCTTACAATTGGGAATTGAACTCCCTGCCGAACCTGATGAAGCCAAGATTGGCAAAGCGTTACAAGCCCTTGCGCCCCAACTAACCGGCAGAAAGATTGAGGAATTGGTTGACCTACCTGTGATGACAAATCCACAGACTCAGGCAGCTATGCAACTGTCTGGTATGTTGTTTCCACCCATTTTCCAGGGAATGCCCGGTTTGCTGCCCCTGCTGAGCTCCACGATGGTGAGTTTATCGCTCTCCTTTGGGAATGCACCCGCATCCACGGTGGGGTATGCGATGCACGGGATGGTGTTGTGTGCCTTTTTACAAGAGGTGGAAACGGGCTATGGCTTTGGGCAATTGGCACTCTCATTGCTCGATAGGTTGAATGTACGGGAACTCAAGTCCACAGTTCTACTTTTGTTTGGTGGCTGGATTCAGCATCGCCAAGAATCTCTTTTGGCAACAATACCGACGCTGAAAGATGGCTTTACGGCTGGCATGGAAACTGGCGACTTTGTAGACGCTGGCTACAACATATATATTTATTTTTATACGCATTTATTCGCTGGGGTAGAACTAGACACTTGGGAACCAGAAATAGCAGGTTACAGGGCTGTTATGGCGCAGTTGAAACAATATTCTGCTCAGATTTATTTGGATATGGTTCAGCAGACGGTGCAAAACTTGAGGGAAACCCATAGGCGGCCGGATTTGTTAATAGGCTCCGCCTACGATGAAACGGTGATGATTCCCAAGCACTATCAGGATAATGAATTTACGGCGATCGCCTGTGCCTGCATCTTCAAACTGCTGCTTGCTTACTGCTATGGGAATTACACGGCTGCCCTAGAAAACATTACCCAAGTCAAACAGTATTTGATGGGAGTATCGGGATCGGTTTTTGTTCCCATTTTTCATTTTTATGCCGCCCTCACCCACCTGGCACTTTTTCCCACACAGCCAGAAAGCGAGCAAGCTGAAATTCTCGCCCAGGTGGAAACCCATCAAAGCACGCTGCATCAGTGGGCGCAAAATGCTCCCATGAATTATTTGCATAAATGGTATTTAGTAGAGGCTGAACGACATCGAGTTTTAGGTCAAAATATGGAGGCGATGGATGATTACGATCGCGCCATTAAACTCGCTCAAGAAAATCAGTACATTAACGAAGAAGCACTTAGCAATGAGATGGCAGCCAAATTCTATTTAGCCTGCGGAAAAGAAAAAATTGCCCAAGTCTACCTAACTGATGCTTACTACGCCTATGCACGCTGGGGCGCCCAGGCAAAAGTTGAGGATTTAGAAAAGCGCTATCTCCAATTACTGACGCCTATTTTTCACCCTACAATGAGCTTAAAAAGAGGTCAGACACTTGCCAAAATGATGACGGAAACTGTTGCTAGTACCAGTTCAGGTGTGTCACAAATTCTGGACTTGGCAACAGTAATTAAAGCATCTCAATCACTTTCAGGAGAAATCAACCTCGATAAGTTGCTCTCCACTTTGATGCAAGTGATGATTGAGAATGCGGGAGCAGAAAAAGGAGCTATGATTTTGAGAGAAAAAGATTCTTTCTTCGTCGCGGCTCAATGTGCGATCGGTAAATCGTGCAACCTGCACTCAACTCCCGTTGCTGACTCTAACGAAATTCCGATCGCGATTATTAACTATGTCTCGCGCACCCAAGAAACTTTGGTAATTAATGATGCGACGATTGAGGCTACCTTTGCTGCTGACTCTTATATCATCCAGCATCAACCCAAGTCGGTTTTGTGTCTGCCGATTCAACATCAAGGAAAGGTGATCGCCATTCTTTACTTAGAAAATACTCTCGTTACAAATGCCTTTACTCCCGATCGGTTGGCAGTCTTAAATATCTTAGCCTCCCAAGCTGCCATCTCCATAGAAAATGCCCAACTGTATGCCAACTTAGAAGCAAAAGTAGAAGAACGCACCCAAGAATTATCGCAAGCTTTAAGCAATCTCGAAGCCACCCAAGAAGGATTGATTCAATCAGAAAAAATGGCAGCTTTAGGACAACTTGTGGCAGGAGTTGCCCACGAAGTTAACACTCCCCTGGGTGCAATTCGCTCGTCGGCAGGAAATGTTTCTAAGTTCTTGAATCAAACTTTAGAACAGTTGCCCGCACTTTTTCAATCTCTCTCTCCAGAAGAAGCACAGAATTTTTTGAGTTTACTTCAGCGTTCCCTCAAACAAGAAGCAAGCTTATCAACCAAAGAAGAACGTAAATTGAAGAGAGCTTTGAGAAGCCAACTGGAAGAATTAGAGATTTATAGTTCCGATACCGTAGCCGATCGCCTAGTGATCATGGGCGTTTATAATGAAATTGATACCTTTGTCCCTTTGTTGCAAAGATCGGATAGTTTACATCTCCTAGAAATAGCCTACAAAATTTCTGAATTAAAAAGAGGCATCGCTACTATCAGCACAGCTACAGATAGAGCATCAAAAGTAGTTTTTGCATTAAAAACTTATGCCCGTTACGAACAGTCGGGCGAAAAAACAGCAGCCAGTATAACAGAAGGTATTGAAACAATCTTAACCCTCTATCAGAATCTACTGAAACAGGGAGTTGAGGTCATCAAAAACTATGCCGAAATCCCGCCGATACTGTGCTATCCCGACGAACTCAATCAAGTTTGGACGAATTTAATTCACAATGCTTTGCAAGCCATGGATTATCGAGGCACGTTAACAATTGAGTTAACGGCTCAAGATGACCAGGCTAAGATTAGCATTAGCGACAGCGGCAAAGGGATACCAGAAGAGATAAAAGGGAAAATATTTGACCCGTTTTTTACTACTAAGCCGGCAGGAGAAGGCAGCGGATTGGGACTAGATATTGTGAAGAAGATTGTTGACAAGCATCAGGGAAAAATTGAAGTCGAATCAATTCCGGACAAAACTACATTTAATGTTTTCCTGCCAATGAGCGGTGTATAATACCAATTTTATATGAGGCTGCATAGAATCTGAGCCCCCCTAACCCCCCTTAATAAGGGGGGGACAAGAGCTTGGTCAAAGTCAACCCCTACTCCCCTTATTAAGGGGGATTCGAGGGGGCTCGAAATATATGTAATTTCACATTAAATTGGTATAAGCAGGTGAAGGATCTCGCCAATGATGTAAAGCAGTAAGTAGGTCGGATTTTACTTGGTTACACCTCACATCTTGCACCATTGTCAATAAACCTTTTATGAACAGGCTTTCCGGTCTGTTCCACACAAAAAATTATCTCTCGTGGAACAGGCCGATAAGCCTGTTCTTGAGAATGGTGCAAGATGTCAGTTACACCCAACCTGCAATCTACCCAACTGGGAGGATTTTAAAAGTTAAAGCGTTATGATGCCAATAAGTTGGATTCCACAGGAAACGGATGTAAAACAGCACTACAATGCGTTATGCTTACGCATATAAATTGCTTGGTTTCGGCGACTGGGGAGGGGGAGAGGATTTGGCGAGCCGTTGACTTGTGACATCTTAAGATAAGATGGGGTCGACTAATACACTTTACTACTGTGACTACTTTTGCTACTAATAACAAGTAAAAAGGAGAAAAAATAGATGTCTAAACCAGTTATTTTGTGCGTTGACGATGAGAGAATGGTATTAGACAGTCTCAGGACGCAGCTAGCAGCAGAATTTGGCAATGCCTACACCTACGAAGCAGCCGAAGATGCTGAGGAGGCTTTAGATGTAATCAGCGAACTTTCTGACGAACAAACCCACGTGATTCTGATTATTTCGGATTGGTTAATGCCCGGTATTAAGGGAGATGATCTACTAATTCGCATTCACCAAAAACACCCGCATATTATTAAAATTATGCTGACTGGTCAAGCAGATGAAGTAGCAATTGATCGAGCAAAAAAACTGGCTAATCTTCATTGTTGCTTGTCTAAACCTTGGTTGGAATCCGATTTACTAGAAACGATTAAATCTGGTTTATCTAAACTATGAGCCAACAGGTAATTATCTGTGTTGATGATGAAAAAACTGTACTCAGGAGTCTTAAAGCAGAACTGCAAGAGGCTGTTGGCAATGATTATATAATCGAAATTGCTGAAGGTGGGCAAGAGGCATTAGAGTTAATTGAAGAATTGCTAGAGGATGGGGATGAAATTCCTTTAATTATTTCCGACCACATTATGCCTGAAATGAAGGGAGATGAGCTGTTAAAACAGGCTCATATAATTTCGCCTAAAACTATAAAAATTATGCTGACAGGACAAGCAGATATTGGGGCAATCGCCAATGCTATTAACTCTGCAAACTTATATCGTTATATTACTAAACCTTGGCAAGCTGAAGACTTGAAATTGACGGTTAGAGAAGCGCTAAATAGTTATCTTCAACATCAACAACTCGCACAACAAAATGCCCAACTCCAGCAAATAAATCAGGAGTTTGCCGAGTTAAACAGCCAGCAAACCCTACTCATTGCTAAACTACACGAAGATGAAAATCGGTTGACGCAGTTTTTGGAAGCAATGCCGATTGGTGTGGGTGTCCTAGATGCGGACGGCCAACCTTACTACATTAATCGGAAAGCAAAAGAGATATTGGGTAAAGGAGTTGTGCCGGATACCAGTTTCAAGGAATTGTCAGAGGTTTATCAACTCTATCAAGCAGGCACAAATCAAAAGTATCCTACGGAGAATTTGCCCATCGTGCGCGCCTTGAAGGGGGAAAGTGCTACGGCTGACGATGCAGAAGTTCATCAAGGCGATAAGATTATTCCCTTAGAGATATTCGCTACTCCAATCTACGATCAACAAGGAAATATTGTTTATGCTATCAACACTTTTCAAGATATCACGGAACGCCAAGAAGCTGAGGCAGAACGCAAAAAGTTCATTGAGGATCTCTTTGAGGTCAATTGCAATTTGGAACTTTCACTGGATGCAGAATTAGAAATTGCGGAGGCGACAAGTCGCTTTGTACCCAATGAGTTTTTAGCTTTTTTGGGATGTGATAGTATTGTTGATATTAAATTGGGAGAAGCGGTGGAGTTGGAAATGTCAGTTTTGTTTTCTGACATCCGCGATTTCACTACTCTCTCGGAAAAGATGACACCGGAAGAGAATTTCAAATTTATCAATTCTTATCTGAGTCGAATGGAACCGCTGATTGTGGAAAATCAGGGGTTTATTGATAAGTATATTGGCGATGCAATTATGGCTTTGTTTAGTGAGGGGGCGGATGATGCTGTGAAAGCCGGAATTGCGATGCTGCATACTCTGGCTGAATACAATCGAGATCGCGCTTCTGTGGGTTATGTGCCAGTTGAGATTGGGGTGGGAATCAATACTGGTTCTTTGATTCTGGGTATAGTGGGCGGAAAAAGCCGCATGGAGGGTACTGTGATTAGCGATGCGGTTAATTTGGCTTCTCGGATAGAAAGTTTGACGAAGAATTACGGGGTGTCGCTGTTAATTACTCAGCAGACTTTCGATCGCTTGACAAATCCTGCTGATTACGGAATTAGGGTAATTGATAAAGTTCAGGTTAAGGGTAAGTCTGAATGGGTGACTGTTTATGAAGTTTTCGATGCGGATTTGCCGGAAGTTAAAGCGGGGAAGTTAGCGACTCTGCAACTATTTACTGAGGCTTTGTCTTTGTACAATATGAATAATTTTAGGGAAGCTGCGGGACTTTTTGCGGATTGTTTGGGGCCAAATCCGGGGGATAAGGTGGCTCGAATTTATTGGGAAAGGTGTCAGTAGTTAGTTGGCAGTTGGTAGTTGTTAGTTGGCAGTTGGCATTTGTCAGTTGTTATTAGTTATTAGTTATTAGTCATTAGTCATTAGTTATTAGTCATTGGTTAGGGATCGAGCGTCATCAGTCAACAGTCATCAGTCAACAGCCAACAGTCACAAATAACCAATAACCAATGACTAATGACTGCTGACTACGGTTGTTCGATCGGCAATTCTATGATAAACTCGGCTCCGTGGCCGAGTGCGGACACGCAGCTAAGTTTGCCACCGTGTTCTTGGACAACTTTGTAGGAAATTGACAGGCCTAAACCGGTGCCTTTGTCGGCGGGTTTGGTGGTAAAAAAAGCCTCGAATAACTGCTGGGAAACTTCTTCGGGCATACCGGGGCCGTTGTCAGAAATCCTAATTACAGCATGGGAGTTTTGGACTTCTGTCCTAATTTTAATCTTGCTGCGGTTAGCTTTGACTTCGGCAACTGAACGCCCTTCGTTGTATTCCTCGATCGCGTCGATCGCATTTCCGATCAAATTCATAAATACCTGATTGATTTTCCCAGCATAACACTCAACCAAAGGCAAATTTCCATAGTCCTTAATTACTGCAATTTCGGGATAGTTGCCTCTGGCTTTCAGGCGGCTTTGCAGGATCAGCAACGTTCCTTCAATCCCTTCGTGCAGGTTAACTTTGCTCATTTGAGAATCATCTTTGCGGGAGAAATTTCTGAGCGATCGCACGATTTCCCGAATGCGATCGGCCCCAACCTGCATCGAAGACATCGCTTTCGGCAAATCTTCTAGCAGAAACTCTAATTCGATATCCTTAATTTTATTTTGAATTGCTGCCGGCGGCTGCGGGCAGTGCTGCTGGTACATATCGAGCAAATTCAGCAAATCTTCCGTGTAGTGGCCGACGTGAACGAGATTGCCGCAAACGCTGCTAACGGGATTGTTAATTTCGTGAGCAACACCGGCTACCATTTGACCGAGAGTAGACATTTTTTCAGTGTGAATCAATTGAGCTTGAGTTTGCTGCAATTCGTGCAAAGTATTTTCAAGTTGAAGTTTTTGTTGGGTTAACTCTGTTTGCGATCGCCGCAAAGCTTCTTCACTGCGTTTCTGCTCGGAAATGTCAGTAATTAACCCTTCCAAAGCTATCAATTCTCCCGAGTCGGAAAACACTCCCAAACCTTGCTCCCAAACCCATTTTAATTCGCCATTTTTAGCAGTAATTCGGTAATTTAGCTGATAGGGTCGATTTTCTTGCAAAGCAACTTGCACGGCATTCCACAAATTCTCACGATCGTCCGGGTGAGTCAATTCCGATATAGAAACTTGCCGAGTGCCGATAAATTCTTCAGGAGAATAGCCGGCTAACTGATAGCAACCTTCGCTGACAAACTCCATACTGCGATCGGCATCGTTGCGAAAACGGTAGGCCATTCCCGGCAAATTGCTCATCAGCGTCGCCAAGGCCCGCTGGCTTTCCCGTAGGGCTTCTTCGGCGTGTTTGCGATCGGTAATATCCGTCATCACCGCCAGCATACAGAGTTCGCCGTCCAAATTAATCAACTCTGCTGACAGCAAACATACCACCACAGATCCCGACTTCATCCGAAACTCGCATTCCTGATTGCGAACAACACCTTGTTCGTGCAAACTTCGCCTAAAATTAAGTCTGTCTTCAGGCCTTACCCAAATATTTAACCCCGGTACTGTATTCCAGGTCGTTTCTTCTAAATCGTAACCAGTCATCGACAGAAAACTATCATTAACTTCAATAAAACGACCCTCAGCAAAAGTAGTAATAATCATCGGATCTGGGCTCGATCGAAAAGCCTTAGAAAACTTTTCTTCCGATAAACTCAACTTTTTAATAGCCTCTTCCAACTGACTTGTCCGCTCTTTAACCCGGCATTCCAATACCTCATTAGCCTGCTTCAGGGCTTCCTCAGCCTGCACCCGATAAGTGATATCGCGCACCACGCCTTGCAGCCCTATTTTGCCGCCGATATCCATAGAAGTTAGCAGCACTTCCGCCGGAAACTCAGAACCATCCAAACGACGGTGCCGCCAGTCAAAACGGCAATTTCCCGATCGCAGAGCCGTATTAATTCGCTCTTGAGAAAGACTCCTAGAATCTTGTCCATCCGGTTGCAACGGCGGGCTGAACTCCGAAGGATGCTTGCCGCAAAACTCCGACTCAGTGCTGCATCCAAATAAGTTTAAAGTAGCCGGATTGCAATCCAAAAAACCCTCTTCATCTAGCAGCATTACCGCATCAGTCGTCGATTCGTACAAAGTGCGAAACTTTTTTTCCGACGCCTGCAAAGAAGCAATCAACTGCATCTTTTCCTCAGCCGCCCGCTTTTGCTCAGTAATATCCTGCATTACTTGAGAAAAGCCCTGCAACTTTCCCCTTTCATCGCGCAAAGGAGTAACAATAATATTCGCCCAAAATCGCGATCCGTCTTTGCGAAGCCGCCAGCCTTCATTTTCGTATCGACCTTCTGCCACCGCCAGGATTAATTTTTCTTTGTGCTTGCCGATTTCAAGATCTTCTTTAGTGAAAAAACACTCCGAATTATTGCCGACTATTTCATGAGATCTGTATCCCAAAATGCGTTCTGCACCAGAATTCCAGCTAGCTACATACCCCTCAGGATCTAACATGAATATAGCGTAATCCTTAACGCCTTCAATTATTAAGCGCAGGCGTTCTTCGCTTTCTCGAAGTGCAGATTCTGCTTGCTTTCGCTGGGTAATATCTTCTACAAAACCTTCGTAGTAGAGCAATTTTCCTGCTTCATCGCAGACAGCGCGCGCATTCTCAGCGATCCAAATTATTGTTCCGTCCCGCCGATAAATCTGCGACTCAAAATCCGATACGATGCCCTGTTCTTGCAAAGCAGAAACAAACTGATCGCGCCGATCGGGATTGACATAAAGCTGATCGCTGATATCAGTCAGACAGCCCATTAATTCTTCGGCGGAATTATATCCGTAGATGCGAGCCAAAGCTGGGTTAGCGCTGATGTAGCGACCGGATTGGCTTGTTTGAAAAATACCCGACACAGCATTTTCAAACATACTATAATATTTTGCTTCCATTTGGTGCAGTGCCTCCGCGACATTCAGGCATTCTATCGCTTTATTTCCTAATTTTTGATTTCCCACTTGTGAATACCCTGCTCTTGTGTGTGAGTTGAATATTTTTGGTCTACCGCCTGTTAAATTTGAGCCGTTATTTAGGCTGAAAGATGGTGTATCGCAGCCGGAGACGAGTGTGTTTATTCATCTGTCCTACTGGACTGTTAGTTATTAGTGATAGTTGCGGAAAGTTTAGCTAATCCCGTATTTATTTGATGCTTGACTGGCTGTCACGATCGCATTGGCACATCGATCGGCTTGCGGTGCAGGTGTTCGAGCAAAACCCGCTCCTTGAAATCTCCCTGAATATATTAGCAGTTGAATACCCTGAAATAAGTTAGTAGCAAGGATGTTCTTACAATAAAAGGCAGCGACTTCTACAACCGCAAGATCCTATTTTTAGGATTTGGGTGAGAGTACGACGATCGACTCTTGCCCAATGCCACAAACCCGCCTGCAAGAGCTAAACGCTCGCTGTCCTTGCTGTCAATCGATTTGAGATTTTAGATTTTAGATTAAAGAATTGACTCCACAGATGAATCTTGGGCTCCCTAATGTCTAAAATTTTTTGGTCTCCAGAACTCCTCTCGGAAACTTTTATCGGTCTTTGGCTGCTCTGAGTTAGTGTTAAGTATTATTGCTGATAGATAATACAGCAGACTGCTAGCAGTTGTACGATTTGGGGTTTCTATGTAAAGTTGGCACAACAATAGGGTAATTGTTGTATCAAAAAATTCATATTCTGCTACTGCGGGCGGAAAAATTCTGTAGCGGTGCTGGCATTTGAGCAAAAATCGGGGCCCGATCGCGCAAAATGTGGTCGGCAAGTCTGGTAAAATCCCGATCGATTCTCGGTTTGGCCACAAAGCTCGATCAAGCTAAATTTGACTAAAAACTAATAAATGACAAATTCTCCTCTACTAGCAACGCCAGAGTTATCCCCTGCTTCAACCCCGACGCCGGATTCTCCTGTGTGGCCAGCCCTCCTGCAACAACTATTAGACAGACAATCTCTCTCACGCACCCAAGCAGCCGACTTGATGCAGGGATGGCTAGCCGAAGCTATTCCCCCCGTCCTCTCAGGAGCCATTTTAGCGGCCATCCAAGCCAAAGGCATCTCAGCCCAAGAATTGGCAGGAATGGCTCAGGTATTGCATTCTCAGTCGCTTGCAGGTGAATCAGAGAGCATTTTCAATCCCAAATCCTCAATCTCCAATCTCAAATTAATTGATACTTGCGGCACAGGTGGCGACGGCGCTTCCACGTTTAACATTTCCACTGCTGTAGCTTTTGTGGCCGCCGCCGGCAAAGTTCGAGTCGCCAAACACGGAAATCGCTCCGCATCGAGCAAAGTGGGTTCTGCTGACGTGTTGGAAGCACTCGGAGTCAACCTCAACGCCGATCCCGCGAAGGTAAGATCTGCGGTAGACTCTGTGGGCATCACCTTTTTATTTGCCCCTGGGTGGCATCCCGCACTTAAGGCTGTAGCGCCGCTCCGGCGAACTTTGAAGGTGCGGACTATTTTTAACCTATTAGGGCCCCTTGTCAATCCTATGCGCCCTACAGGGCAGATAATCGGGGTGTTCGATCCTAGTCTGGTATCAACTATTGCTCAAGCTTTGGGCGAGTTGGGGACTGAGTTAGCTTTAGTCGTTCACGGCAGAGAAAAATTGGACGAGGCGGGTTTGGGTGATGTGACTGATTTGGCGGTTTTGTCTGATGGCAAAGTGGAACTCACTACTTTAGACCCGGAAAAGGTAGGATTGACACCAAGTGCGATCGGCTCATTAAAAGGCGGAAATGTTGAGGAAAACGCCGAGATTTTGCGGAACATTTTGCAAGGGAAAGGTACGCGCGCGCAAATGGATGTTGTAGCTTTGAATGCGTCTTTAGCTTTTCAGGTGGGAGGTGCAATTCCTATGGGTTCTCACGCAGCAGGAGTTTCTCTGGCTAAGGAGATTTTATTGAGCGGCGAATCTTGGTTGAAGTTGCAGCAGTTGATTGAGTTTTTGAAATGAAGGAAGAAGGAAGTTCGGCAACGGATTTTGCAACGGATGTAACGGAAGGAAGAAGGAAGAAGGAAGAAGGAAGAAGGAAGAAGGAATTTTTTGTTTTAACTAACCCACAAGAAAAATTATTTAATTTTCCATTTTTCTTTACTTCTTCCCTCTCCCTCCTTCGTTCTTGTTAAGAGCGCGATCGAAATTCAATGACATCTTGCTTAATAGTCACATCTTTATTACCAAAAAAGTCGTGACCCAACAGTCCGATATCTAGCGACGGCGAGACTGCGACAACTACATTGTTAACTGCCAGACCACCTGCTTCCATAGAGCTCAGGCGACCGAGGGGAAAAGTAGCCACTCCGTTGGGAGTTTGTGCTTGCACTGTTCCCTGGAGAACAACGCCCAAGGCTTTAGCCATTGCTGGTGTAATTACTGTGCCACTAGCTCCAGAATCTACCATCATCTCGAACTTTTGTTTGCCGTTAAACGTGACTTCTATGACGGGGATATTAGCCTCTCGGCGTTTGATTTTTGCCTGAAACACTCCCGACTTTGCCGCCGCCGAAGTGGGGGGAGTCAATTCTTTGGGGAGAAAACCGCAGACTGATTGGCTGAGGTTGACGGTTCGGCCTGACGAGCTCCGCATGAAGCATCCCTCACTTTCTTGAGCCACTGCTGGCGAGGAGTTGGCAACACTCCCTACTAAAATTGAACTGCTCAGAGAAATAACCCCTGCTAAAACCAGTAAAGGTTGGCGCAGGTTTTGAGGGATCGGTAGAGGCTTTTTTGAGTTTGAGAGTAAAGGCAAGGGTGATTTACTAGCCATAGTTTCGTTAAACGCTGTAGCTCGATCGTAACAGCGACAACTGCCTTTTGGTATAGATATAGAATTTCCGCCCGCCTCCTAAGCTGCTTGCAGATAAATTGCTGGCGCGGGGGAGATGGAAAATTTGCACGCACTTATAGCCTTTCTCAGTAACATGAGGTACACGCTTTATAAGCGGGCATAGGGCATAGGGCATAGGACATAGGGCATAGGGCATAGGGCATAAGGCATAGGGCATACCTCACCAAGATTGAGAACTGCTGTATTGCTGCTTTTTGATTACCTGCGGCATAAGTGCCTTGCTTTTCCGAACCCTTGCACAAATTAAAATAATATCTGTATATTGCCGACTAGCATCAAATCCCTGGCAGTGGTAAGAATGAAACCAAACGAAAGTAATTAAGGATGCCATGTCACTTTCAACTGCACAACCCGCTCTCCTAGTCCTGGCTGACGGTACTGCTTACCGCGGCTGGTCGTTTGGCGCTGACGCCACCGTCGTTGGCGAGGTAGTATTTAATACGGGAATGACGGGCTACCAAGAAGTATTGACCGATCCCAGCTATTGCGGTCAAATTGTAACTTTTACTTATCCAGAATTGGGCAATACCGGGGTAAATCTCGAAGACGAAGAATCCTCGCGCCCGCAAATTCGGGGTGCGATCGCCCGGAACGTATGCAGCCGCCCCAGCAACTGGCGCTGCTCGCAATCTCTGCAAGACTACCTGAAACAGTACGATATCCCCGGAATTTACGGGATCGACACCCGCGCCCTGACTCGCAAAATTCGCACGGTGGGAGCGATCAACGGTGGCATTTCGACCACGATTCTCGACCAGGCAGAGCTTTTGGAGCTAGTGCAAGACGCCCCCAGCATGGACGGGCTGAATCTAGTCCAGGAAGTCACCACTCGCGAGGTTTACGAGTGGTCTGAAGCCACGGACTCGGTTTGGGAGTTCAGTCCTACAGTCAAACCTGCTAACGGCAAAATGTGGACTGTGGTAGCGCTAGACTTTGGGATCAAGCGCAACATCCTGCGGCGTCTGGCGAGTTACGGGTGTCGGGTCATCGTTGTCCCCGCTGACACGTCGCCGGAGGAAATTCTCAAATACAACCCGGACGGCATTTTTCTGTCCAACGGCCCTGGAGATCCGGCGGCGGTAACGGAAGGGATAGCGACTGCGAAAGCTTTATTAAAGTCGGACAAACCCGTATTCGGCATCTGCATGGGACACCAAATTTTGGGACTTTCCTTGGGTGCAGAAACTTTTAAACTTAAGTTCGGCCATCGGGGATTGAATCATCCAGCGGGTTTAACTGAGCAAATAGAAATTACTAGCCAAAATCATGGTTTTGCGATCGACCCCGATTCGCTAGCCCCCGAAGTAGAGATTACTCATCTCAATTTGAACGATCGCACCGTAGCCGGATTGAAGCATAAAACTCTGCCACTGTTCTCAGTGCAGTACCACCCAGAAGCCAGTCCGGGCCCGCACGACGCCGACTATTTATTCGATCGATTCGTGCAGTCAATGCGAGACAATCAGAAAGTAGCCAGCAGTAAGTAGTCAGCACTCAGCAGTCATTAGTCAGTAGTCATCAGAGGCTGTTTGTGTCGAGCGCTTCTGACTAATGACTAATGACTAATGACTCATAACTAAAAAACTGTAGACAAAAAAACAAAAAACTCCTATAATGAAGCCTCGACTTTAAGCCATATCTAGCTAGGAGGGTGTCATTTCTGAGTCATTGACCCTGACCGTTAGCCTCAGAGGCACTCGCGAAGTCAGGAATAACTGTCAGTTATTTCGCCTGACGGGCCTGCTGGACGCTTTTTCTGAGGCCACTTTTCGGAAGGTAATAAGCAAATGTATTGACGACGGCCCAAAACACGTAATTTTGGACTTGTCTCAGATAGACTTTGTGGATAGTTCAGGCTTGGGCGCACTTGTGCAACTTGTCAAAAAAGCCCAAACCTTGGAAGGGACATTGCAAATTGTCTCAAATCCCCGCGTAACTCAGACTGTTAAACTGGTTCGCTTAGAGAAATTTTTGTCTTTGCAGCCTTCGGTTGATGAGGCGGTAAAAAACGTCAAGGATGCTTGACGCCAAAGTGGATTAAATTAGCTATCCGGTTCTCAACGCTGGATAGCAAATTTTTATTTTTTTGCGGGTAAAATAATACCGATTTTCCCAGAAGCTGCGACACGCGCCAGCCGCTATCTCCCCGATGCTTAGAGTTTCGGTGGATGGGCAGTAAAATATGTGTGGCAAACACGCGAAAAAATGGTATAAAAATTAGAGCATCCCGATCTGGTAAAAAGCCTTTTTTAGGAGTGCGATCGTCACGCCAACCTTTGCCTATATATCTCGCTTCGCGATCGGACAGCGAACACTCCTGTGAAAGCTATAATTGCTGAAGTAACGAAAGACGAAATAAGTAAGTGACTAGAAAAACCAAGCTGTGCGGAAGTTTTATTTAAAAAAGTATGTCGCCGATCGCAGATGACGGACTCAAACTGAGTCTGACGGATATCAGTTTAAATCGAGTGCATCCTGCGAGGGCTACACCAGCAGAAATAGAAAGAATTTCGCCCGCAGCCTGGGCATATTTGGGAGATGCAGTGTACGAACTCTACGTTCGGAGTTCGTACTTAGTGCCACCCAGAAGATTGCAAGCTTATCACGAATTAGTGGTGGGGCAAGTACGAGCCGAAACTCAAGCGCGTCATTTGCGATCGATCTCTCCTTACTTGAACAGTACAGAATTAGCAATTGTCAAGCGCGGCCGCAATGCTGCAGCGGGCCGTTCTAAGCGAGCAGATCCAGAGATATACCAACAAGCCAGCAGCTTAGAAACTTTGATCGGATATTTGTATCTCACCGATCCCGAAAGATTGACCGAACTTCTGGCACTTTTAGATCTTGAGACTTAAAGGATTTAGCAGTTAAAAGTTGGGAATGGGGAGGGATTAATTAACCATCCTGGCACGGCTAACATAAAACCGCAAAAATCTTGATCGGCAAAACAGGATTGATCAGTTATTAACTAGCAATTTGAACACAGCAAAATCCTTGCTCCCTCGCTAGACTATCTCAAATCTCAAAGCCCAAAGATTGCTCCCTCAATCAAGAATCTCACATCTACCATCTACAATCGACTAGCCTTCAGCCAAAACGTTTTGAGCACAAGAAACCCATGAGAAAATTTACCAAACCCAACTTTTCGCGATCCAATTCCGACAGCAAGCCATTCAAAAGCGAAGGCCGCCGTCAGGACTCACAACCATCCTCTCCCCGCTTTGAACGCAAGCCCCGTCCCGATACTCGCGGAGTAGACGCGCCTCAAAAGCGATCGACCTTCGCCCCGCAATCACGAGAAATGCCTGTGAGAGCAATTTTCAAACGGAGATCCGATGCCGACGGCCAACCGGAAATTCGCAGAAATAATCATTTCAAAGACAGAGACAGCAGCCCGCAGGAATCCAGGGGCAATTATTACCAAGACAGAGATAGCAGCAGCCCCCAGCCGACCCGCAACAATTTCCGAGACAGAGACAGAGACAGAGACAGCAGCCCCCAGCCGACCCGCAACAATTTCCGAGACAGAGACAGAGACAGAGACAGAGACAGCAGCCCCCAGCCGACCCGCAACAATTTCCGAGACAGAGACAGAGACAGCAGCCCGCAGCCGGCCCGCAACAATTTCCGAGACAGAGACAGAGACAGCAGCCCGCAGGAATCCAGGGGCAATTATTACAAAGACAGAGACAAAGACAAGAGCCCGCAGGAATTCCGGGGCAACCATTTCAGAGACAGAGACAAAGACAGAGACACTCGCCCTGTTGACACTGCCTCAAATACAGTCGTGCAACCAGACGCAGACACAGACGACATGATTTACGGCCGCCATGCGGTGCAAGCGGCTTTAGAAACAAACCAAGTCCTAAACCGGATCTGGGTTGTCCCCCACCTGCGCTACGATCCCCGCTTTCATAGCTTGCTAACCGAAGCCAAAGCCAACGGCAGCATTATTGACGAAGTTGACGATTTGCGCCTCGACTACATCACGCGCAAAGCAAACCACCAAGGCGTAGCCGCCCAAGTATCAGCCTACGAATACCTGGATTTGAGCGAACTGATCGCAAAGGCTAAGTCGGCTTGCGAAGATCCAGTAATTGTGGTAGCAGAAGGACTCAACGACCCGCACAATCTAGGGGCGATTATTCGCACCGCAGAAGCATTGGGATCTCAGGGCATGGTGATTCCGCAGCGACGGGCTGTTGGGATTACCTCGGCAGTGAGAAAAGTGGCAGCAGGGGCATTGGAAAGCCTGCCAGTGGCGAGGGTTGTCAATCTTAACCGGGCGCTGGAAGAACTCAAAGAGGCTGGATTCTGGATTTATGGCACTGCAGCAGGCGTCGGTCAATCTATAGAGACAGTCAAGTTCTCCGGGCCCACTGTTTTAGTGGTGGGTGGTGAAGCTGACGGTTTGAGCCTTTTGATACAGCGCGGATGTGACGGATTAGTTTCAATTCCTTTAAGAGGCCATACTCCTAGCCTGAATGTCTCGGTAGCAACGGGGATGGCTTTATACGAAATTTATCGCCAGCGTGGGCCCAAAAAGTTTCACGTACACGGATCGTAAAGGTGGTTGAAAAAAAGAGCACAACAGAGTAGTTTATTGTCAATGCCACCCAGAATGGAGTGGCACGACACCCGGAACAAGTAAGGATAGCCGATCGACTGTCGTTACTTGTTCAGGCCAAAGTATAAGGGGTCTTGCCCCTACGTTCAAACAGGAATTCGACACAAATCTATTTAGATATATTTAAATAGGTTTGGAGCGGTTCTTGGCAGCAGTCAGCCACGTGTAAATAACAAAAGCCTAGGCGTGTTCGCAGCACCCAGAAAACACCGTCAAATACATTAGAAAAGCAGATGAAAGAATTCTTGATTAGCTTGCTCAACTTTTTCGGATTGGCTTGGTGGGTTGAAGTTAAAACTTCAGCGCCGCGGTGCATTTACTATTTTGGCCCGTTCTTAACCCAGGGAGAGGCGGAAACTGCAAAAGCAGGATATGTAGAAGACATAGAAAATGAAGGGGCAGAAGGTGTTAGTGTTTCGATTTACCGCTGCAAACCAATTACTTTAACTGTTGCAGAAGATTTGGGAAAGCTTGGTGATGGAGGGCTGTGGCCGGTTTTGAGCGGTCAGTAGAAACAGGGGAGTTTTGAGTTTTGAGAGGGCTACGCTTCCCTCGCAACGCTGTGCGGTTTTGAGTTGTGAGTTATAACTTCAAAACTCTTGAGTGTTGGGTGATAAATTGCTTCTGACAAACTCCCAACTCAACACTCGCAATTTCCAACTGCTTCGGGGTGACTCTCAATCCAACGATCGATGTCTGCGATTACCCGATCGGGAATTTCCCAAGGGAACAAGTGGGCTGTATTGGGATAGCACTGCCACTGACAATCCTGGAGGTGGCGGGCGGTTTCTAAACTGGATGCTGAGGTGATGTGCCGATCGGCCTCTCCGGCCAACACCAAGCTGGGACATTGAATGTCGCCAAGGTGCAGCAGTCGATCGTATCCAGCCCTCAGAGCGGTATTTAACGCCTTGGTGGCCGTGTTGGAAGTCTTGAGGTAGGCGGGAGTACCTGCCTGTGCTAAGTAGCGGTAAGGGGTGGCGTTATGCTGCTGTATCAAGTAGCGAAAGAGCGATCGCCTCGCAAAAGTATCAATATTCCACTGCCAACCGGGTAGGGCCCAATTGATAATTCCGGCTAAACCGGTGTAAAGGTTATCTTGCCAAGAGATGGGAGGGTGACTTCCTCGCGGTTTGGCTGCGGATGCAAGGAGAATCAAACCGGTGACTCGCTGGGGATATTTCATGGCTAATTCCAGGGCTAAAATCCCTCCCAAGGACCATCCGATCACCAAACAGCGATCGACTCCTAATCTGTCTAATAGTGCTTCTAAATCCACCAGATGATCGGTCATTTCAAAGAAAGTTGAGGTGCGACTGTTGCCGTAGCCGCGCAAGTCTGGGGCGATCGTCTGGAAGCGTTTTGAGAGGTGTTCTGTGAATACCGACATACAATCGCCGGAACCTGGATGGCCGTGCAAGCAGAGAATAGGAAATCCTTTGCCTTTGACGGAAACACTGAGTTTTTGATGCGGCATTTTTTAACTGTTTGGGCGGTGCGTTTTCCCCCGCTATAAATTGTATATTCCAGCGATTAAAAGCTGGGGTTTCGGACCATGTAATCTGCAATTTTAGAAATAGACTGGCGCATTTGTAGCTCGCCGCTGCGGCTGTCAATCACAGTAATCACATAGGCCTCGTCGTCAATGCTCATCGCTAAAGTTGTGCCGAGTACCCAGGAATTTTGACCGGTTTTTTCCCCCAACCACTGAGCTTTAGTTCCTTCCAAGGCAGCAAATCCCAGAGCGTGATCGTACTGGCGGTTGAGAGTTTCTATTAACAGTTTAGCACCGGGTGTTTCACCGTTGTAAATTTGCACCATCATTTCCGTGAGTTCGTTAGCAGTCACGCGGTTGCGACCCGAACCGGGGTTGGAGGGCATAATTCTTTCCCCCATTAATTTGAAGTTGACGCGGGTGACTTCGTAGCCGCTATTATCTAAATATTGATTGATGTAATCCGAACCTAAATAATCGATCAGTTGATTGGTGGCGATATTGCTGCTGCGATAGATCATTTCTTCTAACAGTAGCTGTAGCGGGTAATTGCGATTGGACCTAATCTTTGCCGATGCGTCTTCGGTGAAATTACCGCGAGTGACTAATACTTCCTGGTTCAGACTAATTTTTTCTTTATCGACTTTTTGCATCAGGGCGACAGCAATCGGCAGTTTAATTAAGCTGGCTGGACTGACAGGAGGTACATCGCCCCGGAGGTTTACGCATTCTCTAGAAAGGTTGCAAATACCGATCGAAGCTTGAGCCGACAAACCGCTTTCTCGGGCAAGCGCACCCAAAACATCAGATTTTGCTTGCTGCACTTGAAAGGTTGCTGCTGTTAAATTTTCCCGGTATTCTTGAGTTTTTGAGGCAGTGACGGAAGCTAAAAATGAATTTTGAGGAACTTCCTGCAAGTTGTTGAGCGCCTGATGCCAGAAAAATTGAGTTTGCTGCGAAGATTCGATCGACTGATTTGGCTGCCGTTTAGTTTCTACGGCTCTGTTGGCTAAACGGACTGCTTGCTGTAAGTTGTCGTTAGCCCTCTGTTCTACTAATATTTGAGCTTCCACCGCTTGCAACTGCTGTAGCAGTTGTTCTTGAGGATTAGCTGCGAAGGGAACTAAGCCGGAAAGGATGGTTGGTTCTGGGGAGGGAGATGAGGGTTGTTCTAATTCGGTGATCAGCCCATCGCGAATTTTGTAGAGTTCGTCGAGGGAACGCGGGTTAGATGATTGAGAGAATGAACTTGCGATGGTTAACATCTGAACCAGTCCAATGCCGGCTACTACTGCCGCCATCTTGTTGGCGATCGACAAAAAACACCTAATATCTCGCATATTTAACATCCTCAACACAACCCTATTCAATATAAGCAGCTATTGTTACATCATTGAAATACTCACCGGCCTCTTATGAGCGGTGATTCTTGACGCTTCATCGGGTTTTGCTAACCGTTGCTAGTCTGACAATCCCTCTGCGCCCGTTTTGAGTCGTGGCGATTCCCCATCCCGACTTTCTCTATAATTCTAGAAGCGTTTTGATCCCTATCTTGTTTAGTACCACAACTCAGGCAAAGCACTGAACGAACAGACAAATCGATTTTACCCCATTTGAAACCACAATCCGCACAAACTTGGCTAGTAGGTTCCCACCTACTAATTACTTGAAACTCTCTGCCAAACTTTTCGGATTTGGATTCACAGAGAGTTCTAAACTCTCTCCACCCTTGCTGGCTAATTGCCCTTGAGAGCTTCCGGTTTCTTAGCATCCCGGATACATTTAAATCTTCCAAAATAATCACTTGGTTTTCGTTAACTACTTTAGTTGACAACTTGTGCAGAAAATCTTTACGGGTGTCGGCAATGCGGTTGTGCAATTTAGCAATCTTGATTCGTGTTATGTTTCTCCTTTTAGAGTCTTTCGGCTGGCGAGCTAATTTACGTTGAAGTTTACGGATTGTGCGGTCTAGACTTTTATAGCTAGGGCTTTTGGCTTCCTCACCGTTACTCATCACTGCAAAAGTTGTGATTCCTAAATCGATTCCGATACTTTGGTTTTTCGCCTCAGATGGAATGTGTTGAATTTCTACTAAAAAACTCAGGAAATAACGATTTCCACAATCTTTGATTACTGTGACAGAGCTAGGTTCGGATGACAGTGTTCTTGACCATATAGGGTTAACAACACCTATCTTGGCTAAATAGACACCGCCATTTTTCAGAGAAAAACCCCCAATCCTAAATCGTGCCGACTGGCTATTTGCTCTTTTTTTGAACTTGGGATAACCAACCTTGCAACCTTTTCGCTTTCCTTTGCAGGAGTCGAAAAAGTTCTTGAAAGCCGTTTCCAAGTCCGCTACAGATTGCTGTAGAGGAATATTGGAGACTTCGCTTAGCCAAGCTCTTTCTTCGGTCTTTTTCGCTTGGGTGATCACGATTTTTTGCAGTTCGGCCGAACTTGGCTTTTTCTCGGACTGCTTGCAGAGAGCTAGGCTATCGTTCCAGACCTTCCTCACGCAGCCAAACAGCCGAGCCAAGCTCTGCTTTTGTTCTGTCGTTGGATAAAATCTGTACTTGAACCTCGCCTTCATGTTTATACTAATATTGGTCTGTAGGTTTGATTATATATTGGTTTGCAAGTAATGACAACTATTTACCGCCATGAGCGCAATTCTGTTACAGAACTTAAAATGCACTTGGTCTGCGTAACAAAGTATCGTCGGTCTGTATTTACGAGCGAAAGTCTTGATTTGATTGAAAAATCGTTTCGTGAGGTAGCTCAAAAAATGAACTTTCAAGTGCTAGAGTTCGATGGCGAAGGCAATCATGTTCATGCGCTGATTGAGTATCCGCCTAAATTATCGACATCTCAAATTGTTAACGCATTAAAAGGCGTTTCCAGTCGTCGGTACGGACAGGCTGGACACGAAAAACCCCACAAAGAAGCTTTGTGGAGTCCTAGTTATTTTGCTGTTTCTGTAGGAGGTGCGCCTTTAGAAGTTTTGAAGGAATATATTAGAAACCAAGAAAAGCCGTCCTAGAAGGACGGGGCTTGTATCTCATTTTTTTGTCAAACGGTTTTAGATTTTAGATCGGAGATTGTAGATTGAAGAACAAATCTCAAATCTCAAATCTCAAATCTCAAATGGTTTTGATCGCGCCAATGTGGCAAAATAACCAAAATAAAGGGAGCGATCGCACCAAAGCAATCAACCCCCTCTAAATATTGCGAACTATCTACTTTCTGCGCCGCCGTCGCCAGTCAGCACCCAACCGCTTGAGGTAATCCCAGCCGCGTTGGGGCCAGACATGATCGCTACCAATCTTTTCGGCAATCCAGCGAGCGACTTTGGGGCCTGTCCAGTCTCCGCCGTCGGGGGCAGGGCCTTGCAGCGCTTGTCGCAGTTCTTCTTGCTGTTCAGGATTCAGCAAGGATTTTGCAGGAGGGGGCTGGCGGTCTCCGCTGCGATTTCTCACAGAGTTAGGCCCTTCTCGGTTGTAGCGCTGGACAATTTCTTTGGCGTAGTCGTAGTTGAGACCTACGACTTGGGCTGCTTGTTTGATAGTCCAATTTCGGGACACTAACAGCAGCAAGTGCCAGCGGCGCGACTCTGTGGTGTTTTGTGCCTGCCGGTAGCGAATTTTGAGTTCCTCTGCCGTCAGGTGGGATTCTAAGTGAGCTTTAGGTGGCATTCCTCCAACGGGGCATCGGGAACTTCTTACCATATATCTTGGGTTTTGGGGATAATTCCGGATGAAATTATTTTCCTGGGGATCGATCGGGCAAATAAGTAGCTTTTTTTACCGCAGATGCACGCAGCTAGTCGCAATTGAGGAAGGACTGCTGTTTTTTTGCAGGTGCGCGCAACAGGAGACCACGGCGTGGCGGTGAGCGTTCCCAGCTTTTTTGTGAACCCCAGATTTCTGACAGGCTTGTTGACCTCTGGCACAAGGGGCGTGGATCGGAAAAGGTCGATCGCTATTTTCTTCGATCGGGCAGCGGCCCTTAATTCACTCGGCTGAATGATAACTTTTAGTCATTTTTGAATAAAAAAGTATTCTTCATAATCGGATACTAATTATTAGGCTATAGACCGCCACAATCTAATCTTTATTATCATATTTTTTTTATTTTAAGTTCATTTTTTTGTGGATTTACAGGAGATGAGTTTTTTATAAAATCAGCTTTAAACGCTGCTAGTTATGCTCTTTAAAATAACTTAAACCTAATAAATAAATATGTATTGTGAATTATAATACTCTGAAAGTTACCCGGAATAAAGCATTCACAATCGGGAATTGGTTTATTTTATATGCCATCTTTTTCTTCCCTAAATACTGGATGGCGTCGAAGAGAAGCTAGGTTCTAATGTTTGAGAATTTAGATTGCAGAATTGGGAATGACTAATTTCCTAATGATTGTGATCTTGCATACACATTCTTGGAGGCAGAACCTAATTATGTAGGGGTCTCATTGCACACATTACCGCTTCCTCACATAATTCGTGCGTCCAACCACTTGTTGCATAAGTTTTGATACAGTTGCATTCTTGGTTTGTTAAAAGATGAGGTAAAAAACTCGATCGCTATTTTGTGTTCGGTGGGATTTGGGGAATTTAATCTATTGTAGATAAAATGACCTATCGCCCGTTAGCGGAGTCCTCTTTGAGGCTCGAACTTTCGCCACAAAAATAGCCGACTTTGCCTTCGGGCTGTAAGCAGGTACAATTGCCAGTTATATTAACTGTATTGTCTCAAAGTAGAAATAATAAAGGTACGAGCATGGCATCCATCCGCGAGTTGCACCGACAACTGGTCAATAAAGAACGCTCTGCTGTGGAAATTACTCAAGAAGCATTAGACCGAATTACCCAGCTAGAGCCGAAGTTGAAAAGCTTTCTGTGCGTGACGGCAGACAGCGCACTGGCGCAGGCCCATAAAGTGGATGCCCAAATCGCAGCCGGAGAGCAAATTGGCCTGTTGGCCGGCATCCCGATCGCCGTTAAAGATAATATGTGCACCGAGGGCGTTCCCACAACCTGCGCCTCTCGGATTTTGGAGAATTTTGTGCCTCCCTACGATGCAACCGTCGTCTCCAAACTCCAAGCAGCCGGTGCGGTGATTGTGGGTAAGGCGAATATGGACGAGTTTGCAATGGGGAGCTCGACGGAAACTTCTGCTTATCAAGTTACCGCGAATCCTTGGGACTTGGAGCGCGTGCCCGGAGGGTCTTCTGGCGGTTCTGCTGCAGCGGTAGCCGCTGGAGAATGCGTCGTGAGTTTGGGTTCGGATACTGGGGGCTCAATCCGCCAACCTGCTGCTTTTTGCGGGTTGGTGGGGCTGAAACCAACTTATGGGTTGGTTTCTCGCTACGGTTTGGTGGCCTATGCTTCTTCTCTCGATCAAATCGGGCCCTTTGGCCGGACTGTTGAGGATACGGCGATTTTGTTGGGAGCGATCGCCGGTTATGATCCGAGAGATTCCACGAGTCTTAATGTCCCAATTCCTGACTACGCTCAAGCTTTAAGACCCAGTTTGCGACCCAAGGGTCAAATTAGAATTGGTGTAATTAAAGAAACTTTTGGTGTAGGGCTGGACTCGGGGGTTAAAGACGCTGTTACTAAGGCGATCGAGCAATTTCAACAATTGGGCGCAGAAATTCAAGTCATTTCTTGTCCCCGCTTCCGCTACGGTTTGCCCACTTACTACATCATTGCTCCCTCGGAAGCTTCGGCAAATTTGGCGCGATATGATGGAGTGAAGTACGGTTTCCGATCTCCAGACTCCGATAATCTTTTGGATATGTATGCCAAAACCCGCTCTCAGGGGTTCGGTGCGGAAGTTAAACGCCGGATTGCGATCGGCACTTACGTATTGTCGGCTGGATATTACGATGCCTATTATCTAAAAGCTCAAAAAGTTCGGACTTTGATTAAAGAAGACTTTGAAAAAGCTTTTTCTCAAGTTGATGTTTTAGTCTGTCCCACTGCTCCTACTACCGCATTTAAGGCAGGCGAAAAATTCAATGACCCTCTGAGTATGTATTTGTCAGATTTGATGACTATTCCCGTGAATCTTGCTGGTTTGCCAGCTTTGAGTTTGCCCTGCGGATTTGATGATAAAGGACTGCCCGTGGGTATACAACTGATTAGTAATGTTTTGCAAGAATCTCGGTTGTTTCAAGTGGCTCACGCTTACGAACAGTCTACGAATTGGCACTTACACCACCCGGAATTGCATTAATTTTTGAAAATCGGCGGAATACGGTGGCGGAAGTTAGTAATCGATCTTGGCTAATTGTCTGAATTAATAATTTGCCATTAGCTTTTGAGCGATCTCTAATTTCCCGCGTGCTCTATCTATGAACAATTTGCTAGTATTCCTTTTGTCTAAATCGCTAATAGCTTTTGGGATAGTTTTGGCCGTTGCTTATTCTGCTGCTTGTGTATTCCTATTTGTAGCGCAAGGTAAGTTTATCTTTTTTCCTGCGCGGGCGATCGAAACTACGCCAGATGATTTTCAGTTGAAATATCAAGATGTCTGGCTGCCAATTTCAACTAAAACAGGCGCGGTTGACAGCGTGCACGGGTGGTGGATTCCTGCCTCGGAAAATCCCCCCAGCCCCCCCTTAGCAAGGGGGAGAGCAAGAAAGGGAGAGGCTGTTCCCTCTGTTAACACCGGAGACTCGGATAGCCCCCCCAGCCCCCCCTTGCCAAGGGGAGGAGCTAGAGGAGTCGGAACGTCCCCGCAAAGTGAGAGACCGGCAGTCGCTCCGGTTCCCCCCCTTGTTAAGGGGGGGTTAGGGGGGGTAGTTTTGTACCTGCACGGCAATGCTTCAAATGTGGGATCAAATGTCGAACACGCTCATCGATTTCATCGATTAGGTTTGTCGGTATTTGTGATGGATTATCGTGGTTATGGAAAAAGCCAGGGCGATTTTCCGAGTGAATCTCAGGTTTATGAGGATGCTCAACTTGCTTGGGATTATTTGGTGAAACAGCGGGGGATTAACCCGAATCAAATTTATATCTACGGTCATTCTTTGGGAGGCGCGATCGCGATCGATCTAGCCGTGCGTCACCCGGAGGCGGCGGGGTTAATCGTAGAAGGCTCTTTTACTTCGACGCGGGCGATGGTGAATTTTCAAAAAGGGCTGTTTTGGATGTTTCCGATCGATTTTTTGCTGACACAGCGGTTTGATTCTCTTTCAAAAGTCGATCGCCTGCAAATGCCCGTGCTCTTTATTCACGGGACTGCTGACAATGTAGTTCCAGTGGAAATGAGCAAAAAAATGTTTGAGGCAGCACCGGAGCCCAAACAGTTGTACATAGTTCCTGATGGAGGTCACACTAATGTGGCACAGATCGGGGGCGCAGAATATCTGCAAATACTGAGCCAATTTTTAGGTTCTTCAAAGTAGATAAAAGCTATTGGCGGTAACAGGTTAAGTTTGATATCTGTACCGCCTGCTCGCACTTCTAACAGTACATATTAAACACAGTAGTGATGACGATGATACTGCTTAGTAGAACCTTAATACATTTAGCCACCAGTCATTCAAGGCATAGCAGTAATTACAGTAATTGTTCGTGCTGAGCGCTGGTTCTTTCTTAACTTCGCAGCCTCGCCGAGAGGTTTTTCTGTTCGGCATCCGGGCGCCACAGAGATTGGCATCTGTGAGATTAGCTTTGTTCAATCTCGCATCCGTCAAGTCGGCCGATCTAAGGTCGGCACCGCTGAGATTTGCACCGCTTAAATCGGCTTCTTTGAGGTCTGCACCGGTGAGATTTGCACCGCTTAAATCAGCATTTCTCAGGTCGGTTCTATTTAGTTTAGCGGCGCTCAAATTACTGCATTTTAAGTTAGCCAACTGGAGCGATGCGCCTCGCAGAAAACTCTCGCTGAGGTTAGCATTTTCTAAGTTTGCTCCCCTGATGTCGGCTCTGCTCATGTCGGCTTTGCTGAGGTCGGCGTCAGCCAAAAAGGCGTTTCTCATGTTGGCGTTGTTTAAATTAGCTTCCATTAAGTCAGCCGCAGTCAAGTCGGCATCAACTAAGTCGGCCCTGCTGAGAGTGGCGCGGCTCAAGGAAGCGCCAAACAAATCTGCACGGCTCAAGGAAGCGCCAAATAAGTCGCATCCGGGACATCCTCTGGTTTCTAGCAGCCGCTTGACTAGAGACAGATTTTGAGCTTGCAAGGGAAGTGCGGCGCAAAATGGGAGTAGCATTATCGCAGCAGTCAGAATTTTCAGTTTGATTTTGGTCATAGTCTTGGTAAGTCCTGTAACTGCCTTTCATCACCGATTTGTCTGCGGGACTTACGCGCGGGGGACAAAAAAACCCGGTTTCCTCGTTAATTCCTCGCTGTCAAACCCAATATTCTCAGCAGAAACTGGGTGGTTTGCGTAAGTCCTAGTCTAGTGGATGGACGCGACTCGACGGTGTAAGGTTCGATCGCCCTCACGGATATTACTTACACGTTGGGGATGAAAGCGCGCACCTCAAGGCTTCTTTGCAGCGAGCGGCCAACGGCCGGATGCCCTGAATACCAGGGATTCGGGAGCTTGCGACGGCTGGAACAAGTGGCCGATTCCGACAACGGATAAGTATTTGTAATCGATGCAGTTGGATTTTGCTGCCGAGGGCGATCGTTCTCCGTACAGGCGATCGATAAATAAGCCAATTGGCTTAGACTCTTAAGACATATTGCTGATGCGCTGCCTTCTATAAAAAAGATAGCATTTTTGTGTGATCCCCGAAATAATACCGAGCCAGCAAGTATAAAAAAGATACCGGGTGTCTCGGCGGGCGGGAAAATAGGGTACAGCTAATACTTTCAAACGAGGAAAATAGATGTCTAACAGCATAGATCGACTTGCAGAAGGCGGCAGGGGGATCAAACTCATGTGGCAGATTGCAGACGAGCTCAGTTACACCCGGACTCTCGACAATCGAAACTGTTTGTCGCTAAGAAAAACTTACGAAGTAGAAAATCGCGATCGCTCCCAAAATATAAAAAAAGCTAGCATTTTAGATGGGTTAATGAATTTATTAAACACCTGGGATTGGCAGACTGAAAAACAGCAGGAAGAAGAGCTGAATGAAACTTGTATTCAACATATTAGCCTGCAAGTCAACACAGATGTCAATGCTTTAACCCAAGTTTTGTTGTGGTTTGAACAGTTGAAAGATATATCGCTCCCCAATGAAGTTTGGTGGAACTTGCAGTTGGCGTTGGCTGAAGGTTTCACTAATGCAGTTCGCCACGCTCACAAAAATCTGCCAGTAGAAACTCCTGTTCAACTGGAAATTAGGGTATTTAAGGGACGGTTGGAACTCAAAGTTTGGGATTGCGGCCCGTGTTTTGATTTTAATGCTAAGCTGAAGGAAATTCTGGCAGCAGATAGAAATAACGGCTTGGATTTAGAGGTTGTGAACGATACTTGCTTGATGCCTACCAGACAGAAAACTGTGGAACAGTCTCTATTTCTAATTGCTGGGTAGCTTGGGAGTGAGGGACAATTAACAGACTGGCACGGTTAAAAATGTGTTATGCTAAAAACGGTGTTAGGGGAAAAGTAACGGGTTTTGTCTCCGAGTGGGTAAGGGGGTTTGAATACTGCCAACCTGCTGCGGCTTGGGTTAAGAGCTATGGTCTTGGGTGATTCTATAGCGGTTTGATAGAAACGGGTGCATCTGTCTAATTAAATATTAAAAACTCAACATTAAAAGTTAAAAATTATTAACACTAATTTTTGATAGTTTAATTTATCATAGTATCTGGTCGCTCACCAATTACTAATGATTTCCAAAGAAACTTTATTTGTTCTGTCTCTATTTCCCTACTTGGGATTTCTCTGGTTTTTGACTCGATCGGGAAAAACACCCCGTTTAGCTCTAATGGGATTTTACGGCACTCTCGTTTTTGTAGCGGTGACGATTCCCGCCGCAATTTACGCAAAAGTGGCCTACAACGAGTCACTAGCAAATGTCGATTGGCTGCACGGTTCTGCGGAACTATTCTTGACACTTGCCAATATTTTATTAGTTTTAGGCTTTAGAGAAGCGGTGATTAAAGCCAAAGCATCCTCACAGAAGGGCGGCGAGGAGCCAGAGTGTCTTTTAGATGGGGGAGAATAGCCGAGCTCATCTCAGTTTTGTATTTACTCTCCGAATAAATGCTCCAGAATAGCCGTAGTTAACAGTTAATTAACTGTTGACATACCAGTTTGTGAGCCGCCAACCGGCAAAATTTTAGGAAAGCATTAGAATATATGGAAACTCACATCAAGCACTTCTAGTGTCCTCACCTTGGTTTCTTGGCACGGGATCAAGTTGAGAGCCGAGATTTTTGGTTAAGAAAGCGAGTTTCTCAGGTATTATCGAGAATGGTGCTCTGGGCGTGAGTGGAAACAGACTACCATGTTGCTAAGTTTAGCTGTGGTGGGAATCTCCAGGTCGGAAAAAAGATGAGCTATTGCCTCAATCCCCATTGCCAAAAGCCGCAGAATGCTGACTCAACCAATTTTTGTCTGGCCTGCGGCTCTAAATTGCTACTGAAAGAGCGTTACCGCGCCATTCAACCTATCGGTGAAGGAACATTTGGCAGAACTTTTTTAGCTGTCGATGAAGATAGGTTGAAAACTCCCTGCGCCATCAAACAATTTTTCCCCCAAGTTCAAGAAAAAGCTGAATTAGAAAAGGCAAGTGCACTGTTCAAACAAGAAGCTCACCGACTGCACGAACTCGGAGAGCACCCGCAGATTCCAAGTTTGCTGGCTTCTTTTGAACAAGCCAAACGTCTGTATCTTGTGGAAGAGTTAATCGAGGGAAATAATTTGTTTCAGGAGTTGCAGCAGCGGGGAGCTTTTAGCGAGGAACAGATTTGGGAATTGTTGATCAATTTGTTGCCTGTTTTGCAATTTGTTCACGAGCAGCAGGTGATTCATCGAGATATTAAGCCGGAAAATATTGTGCGGAGAACTCCCCAAACCTTGTGGGCTGCGGCGGGATACAGCACCTCAACTCCTGGTAAAGGAAAAGGAGGGGCAAATTTACCTCAATCTTCTGCTGGTATGAAAGGGCTAATTGTGGCTGAATCTCCTGCTGTACAGGGGAAGGCCAGGGGGGGTCAGTTTGTGCTAGTAGATTTTGGAGTTGCTAAGCACATTACCGGCCTTTCTGAGGCGCAAACTGGGACGATAACTGGAACGGCAGGCTATGCGCCGATCGAACAAATTCGCAGCGGCAAGGCTTATCCGGCGAGCGACCTTTACAGTTTGGGCGTTACCTGCATTCACCTGCTAACTGGGGCGGTATTGAAGGATTTGTTCGATGCTTTGGAATGCAAATGGATTTGGCGATCGCACTTGGCGCAAAAAGGCATAAAAGTCAGCCAAAAATTAGCAACTATTTTGAATAAATTGCTCAAAGATTCGGTAAGAGAGCGATATCAATCCGCTGCTGAAGTGTTGCAAGACTTGGTAAATGTTGGGCAATATCCCCGCTCTCAAATCAGTTATAATTCCCCAACAAAAATAGCTATTAATTCGCCAGTAACTAACTCGCAGCCAAATACAGCAACCGCCGTCTCGGCCGCGCCGCCCCAGAAGATTCATGTTGTGCCATCCGCTGATCCGAGATTATTGTCCTCTAATAACTGGCGGTGCGATCGCATTCTCCAAGGCCATTCAGCCCCGGTTAATGCTGTGGTTATTAATCCTCAAGGCAATATCCTCGCTAGCGCCAGCGACGATAAAACAATTAAGCTGTGGAACCTGCAGACAGGTGAATTCATCCATACTTTTTTCGGCCATTCCGCAACGGTTGATGCTGTGGCAATCAGCCCAGACGGAAGAATGATGGTTAGCGGCAGTTTTGACAGAAAAGTTATTGAGTGGAAGCTGGATAAAAAGGCGATGATTCGCGAATTTTATAGCGATTTTGGTTCGCCGTACAGTCACCGCTACGGCTCAGTGTACTCGGTGGCTTTTAGTTGCGACTCTGGAGCGATTGCGAGTGCCAGCGGCGACCAGAGTATTAAATTGTGGAACCAGCGCAACGGAGAATTGGTTCAAAAGCTTTCGGGACATTCTGATAAGGTTTTATCTGTTAGTTTTCGCCCTCAAAGTATGATGCTGGCCAGCGGCAGTGCTGACACAACTATCAAGATGTGGCTGGTAGGTGTTGGGGAGAGTGTACGGACTTTTGTGGGTCATTCAGATTGGGTTTATGCGATCGCATTTAGTCAAGATGGAAAGACGATTGTCAGTGGAAGTGCCGACGCTACTGTTAAATTGTGGAATGCCGATACAGGGGAATTGATTAATACTTTGAGGGGGCATTCTGATGCGGTAATTTCGGTGGCGATTAGTCCAGATCGCGAAACTATGGCTAGCGGCAGTCGAGACGGTACGGTTAAACTCTGGAACCTGGAAACAGGAGAATGTTTGTCCTCTCTTGCTGGGTGCAATCCGGTGGCTTTTAGTCCTGACGGTCAAACTTTAGTCACCGGTGGGGATGGCGGCGAAGTGTTAATTTGGCGGGCGTCTGTTTAGTTGGGCGAGATAATTGACATACTTGTGAAGGCGATCGGTGTCAGTGTCAAGTAAGCGACTCGCCCAAGAATGTACATTAAGTTGCGATCGCATTTCTCGAAACACCGCAGCATCCCCGCGATTGTGTAGAGGAAAAACCCAAGCATCAAATCCAGCCGACTTGAGACGGCTAACAGTTCCCTCGCCATCTTGCACCCACAATTGAGGGTTAATCCGAAGGGGTTGACAGGAATATTCACCGACAACAATTCCGCCCACCGAAACGCTAGCACCTTCTCCACGATTGGAAAGTTCTTGTAAAATCGCTTTGAGAGAATTGAGTTTTTTCCCGTCTTGTACTTGCTGCGGTGTCAGCTTGACAATCACCATTTCTAAAACTTCGACAGGTTTTGTCGATCGTACAACGTTGACTGGTTCCGCCGCCCAAGAATTTTGTGTTTCCGGTTGCGCCGCCCAAGAGTTTTGTGTTTCCGGTTGCGCCGCCCAAGAGTTTTGTGTTTCCGGTTGAACCCTCTCGAATTCCTCTTCAACCTGTACTGTTTTAACGGGCTTTGCAGTGTCTACAATTATCTGAATTTCCTCGCCATCTTTCTCTATTTTTCCACTAATCAGTAAGATCGCATTCTCTACAATGTAAGGTTTCACTTGTTCGTAAGCCTTGGGGAACACCACAGCTTTTATTTGAGCTGTCAAATCTTCTAATTGCAAAATTGCCATCGAATCGCCTTTTTTTGTCACTACCATTTTGATAGCGCTGAGCATGACAATAACTGATACTTTCCCTTTTTTATTTGCTAACTGTTCGAGAGCCACAACATCGGGGTCTTCGTTTACTTGCATGAGAAACTTTAGGGGATGTTCTGACACATAAAAGCCAAGCAGTTCTTTTTCTAAACGCAATTTCTCTTGTTTTTCAAAATCTTTTACCGCTTTAGATTTGGGCGCAGACTCATAGGTATTGACCGACTTGCCAAAGCTATTCGCACCTAACAAGTCAAAAAGATTACCTTGGCCACTTTCTCGGTCTCTTTTGCGATCTTGCGCCCATTTGATCACCCCTTCGAGGTCGTGTACTAATTGATTGCGGTTGTGTTCAATTTTATCAAAAGCACCGCATTGAATTAATGCTTCTAAAGCGCGGCGGTTGACAGAATGGAGATTTACGCGATCGCACAAATCAGCCAGCGATTTAAACTTACCCCCTTCCTGGCGCGCCGCCAAAATATTTTCAATTGCCGCTTCTCCCACATTTTTAACAGCCGAAATTCCAAACAAAATTTTATCCTTTGCAGCTCCAGTCATCTGTTTCGGCATCGGTGTAAAAGTAAGTTCAGAGCTATTAACATCGGGCGGCTCAACCTCAATACCCAACTTGAGACAATTGGCAATATATTTCTGTACTTTATCCTGATCGCCCCTGTTAGCCGTCAGCAGTGCCGCCATGTATTCTAGAGGATAATTCGCCTTTAAATAGGCAGTTTGATACGTGATATACGCATAGGCCATTGAATGGGATTTATTAAAACAATATTCCGCGAATTGTAGCATCTGCGCGAACAACTTTTCAGCAATTCTTTGACTGACTCCATTCTTAGTTGCGCCGTCGATAAACGTTTCTTTTTGCTTCTGCATTTCATCAGCTTTCTTCTTGCCCATTGCGCGCCGCAGCAAGTCAGCTTGACCCAAAGAATAGCCCGCCAAATCTTGAGCCATCCGCATAATTTGCTCTTGAAAGCAAAGCGTTCCGTAAGTCTCTTTTAAAATCGGTTCTAATAGCGGATGATCATACTCAACTGTTTTACCGTGCTTGCAGTCAATAAACTGAGGAATCAAACCTGCATCCAGCGGGCCAGGTCGGTAAAGTGCCAAAATAGAAGAAATATCATCCAGACAGGAAGGTTTGAGTTTTTTCACTACATCCAGCATTCCAGATGATTCTAACTGAAAAATACCTTCTAAATCTCCTCTTTCTAAAAGTCTATATGTTTTATCTACATCATCGGGTAACTTTTTGATTCTGCCAAAAGTCTCTTGAGCTCGGCGCTCTATATCAGAAGGTAGCATTTCTGGATCGACAATTAGATTTTGGGTTTGCTTAATATAATCAACAGTTTTCTGGAGCGTTGTTAAATTTTTCAATCCCAAAAAGTCCATTTTCAGCAGCCCCAAAAATTCCAAATCTTCCATGAAATATTGGGTAATCACAGCACCCTCATTATTCTTCTGTAGCGGTACAATTTCATCCAACGGCTCTGAAGAAATTACCACACCTGCCGCGTGAACACCATAGGTTTTGTTGGTTCCTTCAATGCGAATTGCCATGTCAATCCACTGACGAACGGGGACTTCAGTACCAGTTTCTGCATTTATGCAAATTGTATTTTCATAGTTGTCTTTAAATTCCTGTGCAGGTGTGTCATCGGAAATCATCACTTTAAGTTTTTCCGGTTTTCCCCGCGACACGGGAATCATTTTTGCCATTTCGTCTGCTTTTTTGTAGGGAATACCTAACACTCTGGCAACATCTTTCAAGACAGCTTTTGATGTCATTCTGTTGAAAGTAATAATTTGCGCTACGCGCTCGCTACCATATTTTTCAGTAACGTATTTAATCATGTCGTCCCGCCTTTCTATGCAGAAATCGCTATCAATATCTGGCATAGATTTCCGTTCGGGATTGAGAAATCGCTCGAATAGTAGTCCGTGGTGTACGGGGTCTATATTGGTAATTTTGAGTACGTAGGCAACTAGAGAACCTGCGGCAGAACCGCGTCCTGGCCCTACTGGGATATCGTTATCTCTAGCATATTTTATGTAGTCCCAAACTACTAAGAAATATTCCGAAAAGCCCATCTGCTGAAGCATTTTCAGTTCGTATTCTAGTCTCTGTTTGTAGACTGGGGGGATTTCATTTCTGGTGCGGGCTTTGAGGCGTTCTAACAGTCCCAGCCAGGATATTTCTTCTACATAAGTATCGGCTGTATGTTCTGGGGGAATCGGAATTGTGGGAATTCGAGCTTCTCCTGTGAGCTCGTATCTCGATACTTTATTTGCGACCTCTAGGGTATTTTCGATCGCCTCTTTGATCGTTT
This sequence comes from Microcoleus sp. D3_18_C4, assembly GCF_036702355.1. NCBI lineage: Bacteria > Bacillati > Cyanobacteriota > Cyanophyceae > Oscillatoriales > Microcoleaceae > Microcoleus > Microcoleus sp. D3_18_C4. Next base: position 33,008 of record NZ_JAUBTF010000018.1, on the reverse strand, counting down.
CATCATCCAAATGGTCTCGAAACAGTTGCGCCATCTCCTCTGCGGACTTAAGATATTCAGTACCGCTGTAGCGCATCCGCTTGTCTTCTTCAATCAGTTTGTTGGTGTTAATGCACAGTAAAGCATCGTGTGCTTCTACGTCGTTGCAGGAAATATAGTGAGAATCATTGGTGGCAATTATTTTAATTTTGAGTTCGCGGGCAATTTTAACGATTTCAACATTAACAATCCGGTCTTCCGGGGAACCGTGGTCTTGAATTTCTATATAGTAATCTTCCCCAAATACTTCTTTATACCAACTGGCGACTTCACGGGCAGCATCTAGCTTGTTTTGCAGAATCATTTGGGGAACTTCGCCACCCAAACAAGCACTGGTAACAATTAAACCTTCGGAGTATTGTTTTAGCAGTTCCTTGTTGATGCAGGGGCGGGCAAAAATACCTCTTTCTGGCATTCCCTTTAAGTGGGAAATTGTGGTTAGTTTGACGAGGTTTTTATAACCTTGGGTATTTTTAGCTAAAACAACTTGATGGTATTTTCTTCTACCTCGAACTTTTACTTCAATATCGCCGTTGACGACATACATTTCATTGCCAATAATCGGCTTAATATTTTTATTTCGGCAAACTTTGATGAGCTCGATCGCCCCGTACATCACCCCGTGGTCTGTAAGGGCGATCGCGGGCATCCCCAATTCCACCGCCCGTTCTGCGAGCTGTTGTAGCTGAGAAGCCCCATCTAGCAAGCTATAATCGCTGTGAATGTGCAAACCAACGAAAGACATAGGGATTTAAAATATAAGATTTGAGAATTTAGATTTTACACCATCGGCGTGTCAAAGGGTAAAATAAAAAACAAAATTTTATATCACTTTTGAGCTGGTTTGGGTTGCGGGTCTGATCTAGCAGCGCATCAGTTCGCCTCCGCTGTGTTTGTTAACAATTATCAATTGTTGAGTTACGAGTTAAAAGTTATGCGTTAAAATATTGACTGCTAGAGTTAAGCATTTGCTGTGATTTTTTAAGTGCAAAACAAGGTAATTAAATGCTGCACAATTATCAACTAGCTCTCGAACAAATTCCCCCACTCGCTCAAACTATTGGCGATCAGTTTAGCAGTTTGCCTCAAGTTGTAGCCATCGTTTTAGCAGGTTCTCGAACAACTATAGTTACGGATGAGTCATCGGATTTTGATTTTTACGTGTATGTTAAAGAGGAAATTCCTGTTGACATACGGGAGGCAATAGCGAGACAATTTTCCGATCGCATTTCAATCAACAATCAATTTTGGGAACCCGGGGACGAGTGGATAGATATTAACACTGGCTGCGGTATAGATATTATGTACCGCAGGCCCGAATGGATCGAAGAAGAACTCGATCGCGTCCTGGTCAAACATCAAGCATCAGTAGGTTATTCAACCTGTTTTTGGTGGAACGTTCTCACCTCAGTATCATTGTATGACAGAGACGGTTGGTTTCAGCAATTTCAAGCCAAGGTCGATCGACCTTATCCAGAACAACTTCGTCAAGCGATAATTGCCAAAAATTATCCGATTTTGCGCCACCAGATTTTTTCATTTCGCCACCAGCTAGAATCCGCGGTTTTGCGCCGCGATTCAGTAAGTATTATCCATCGAACAGCCGCTTTTTTAGGCAGTTATTTTGATATTGTTTTTGCTATTAATTCTATCCCTCATCCGGGCGAAAAGCGTCTGGTAGAAAGGGCAACAGCTTTGTGTTCAAAATTGCCGGAAGATTTGGAAAGCCAAATTCATAGTCTAACTAATTCTGTTTCGTTACCTGCAGGCGATCGCCAAATTTTACATTGTCTTGATGGACTGGTTGACAGTCTCGATCGATTGTTGATTGAGGCAGGTTTAATTGCTACTAATTCTCTCGCTAACTAGGTAAGTGCCACAAAACAATAGTTTCATATCCTAGGGTTAGCAGTGTGCACCTCCCTAAATAGCGATCGAACTTTTACAAACTTGCTTGTTGCAAATAACGCTCCAAGTCTTTCACTCGTTCTTGTGTCACCCTCGCTCTGCAATAACCGTAGGTAGAAGCAGCCAAAGTTCCCCCTTCAAACTGCCCCATTTCATAATTGCAAGATTCATCTCTAAACTTGAGCCAACTACGCTGTGCTACTATCAATCTTTGCTTTTGTTTGCTGTTGAGTTTCGGCTGAAGTTGCTGATATACTTGATTGAGTTTTCTGTCTGCTGCCTGAAACTCTTGACTGGAACACGCATTCTGCTCCTGTGTAGTTTGAGGACTTTTGCAGTTGGGCTGTTGGGCGAGTTGCAAGGAAGTGTTGCTGGCTTTGCTGGGAAGCAAAAATCCGGCTGTTAACAACAGCGAACTCGCGGCTAATTTGACCCAAATAGTGATTTTTTTCAAAATATTTACCTCTTTTTCAATCTTTAATTTTTTCGGGTTGAGCCGATCGCCAAATCCACCAAGCCGCCGCCCACAAAGTAAAATTGCCGAAGAGAGTCATCGCCGCTTGCAGGGTAACGATCCATTCTAGGGCTGGGGAGTTGTCAAAATAGTGCCATGTACAGGCACACATAGCGCTGACGAGAGCGGGCAGCATTCCGGCGGAAAGGGCCCACCAAGCTCGGTTTTGAGTGACTTCGCCGTAAGTCCAAATTAACCAGATGGCGGCAATCCACTCGACGACGCTAGAGACGTGAATAATCCAGGTGGGAATTGACAAAGCGTGCATTTTTTGTATTGTGAACGAAGATGAAAGATTTATCGATCGGGACTTACGCAACGGTTATATAAAGTATGATGAGTCAGTCGATTTTAGATTTTAGATTTTAGATTTTAGATTTACTCCACAGATGAATCTTGGAGCTTGAGCTTTGGTCTAAAATTTTAGGAGCATCCACGAGTTAAGTCGGGGCTTGTACCTGTTTTTGGGCTGGTCATACAATTTTAGATTAGCGATTCGAGATTTTATTAGATTTGCGATTTGAGCTGACTGATGACGTAAAGCCTTGAAGCTTGATGACAGTAGCATTTTTTTGGTAGTAGGATCAAATCTCAAATATCAAAAAAATCTAAAATCTAAAATCTAAAATCTAAAATACTTAGATTCTCCATCACAAACAAACAAAAGAGTAGAAATGCGAGCAATTTTGTGCGGCTATTACGGTAAAGGCAACGGCGGCGACGAGGCGCTGTTGGCATCGCTACTGCAAATGTTACCAGATGGCGTGACGCCGATCGTCCTGTCTGGCAATCCTGTCGAGACAAATCAGCGGTACGGGGTAGCTGCGCGCGATCGTATGAATGCCTTCCAAGTTCTCGAAGCACTCCGCACATCCGACGCGCTAATTTGGGGCGGCGGTAGTTTAATCCAAGACGCTACTAGCATTGCGAGCCCTTTCTATTATGGGGGTTTGATGGGATTAGCGCAGCGGATGGGCTTAAAAACTGTTGCCTGGGCTCAGGGAATTGGGCCTTTGAAGCGCGAAATGACTCGCAAGTTATCTCAGCGCTGTTTTGCTGGATGCACCGGCGTCAGCGTGCGGGATAAAGGCTCAGCTACTTTACTTGCAGATTGGCAAATTCCCTTTACTTTAGCGCCCGATCCTGTGTGGGCTTTGGAGAACTCGCCCGTGTCGGGTTTATGGGATTTACCTGCGCCCAGAGTAGCTGTTTGTTTGCGTTCTCATTCTACACTAACTCCCGCCCGTTTGTCAATCTTAACTCAAGCTTTAGTTGACTTTCAAAAAGCAACTCGCACCTTAATTTTGCTGCTGCCTTTTCAAGCATCTCACGACTTAGAAATTGCCCAACATTTGCACGAAGCCCTGCCGAAAAGGAGCCGCATCCTGAGTTTAGACGATCCGAGAAAATTGAAAGGAGTGTTCCGGGGAGTCGAAATGGCGATCGGGATGCGCTACCACAGTTTAATTATGGCAGCATCGGAAGAATGCCGCTGTTTTGCCCTCAGCTACGACCCGAAAGTCAGCCAATTAATGGAAGAGCTAGAAATGCCGGGATACTTATTATCAGAATTGCCAGACGATCCTTATTTAATCAGCAAAACCTGGATCGAACACTATGCTAACGGCGACGCCTTATCGTCAGACAGGATAAAATTTATAGTAGGGCGATCGCTCTTTCACCGCGAAGTATTGCAAACTGCACTCCAGTAATCTCATTTAGAGGTGAAATACAATGACAATCAGTACAGCCGACTTAAAAATTACCTGGGAAAAATTGCCAGACGACTTCATTTTAGACGAGGAACCTGTGGAAAATATCGACCAACCCTTGCTCGCTGCAGCCTTGCGGGAAATCTTAGAAATCGCAGGGCTAATTATAACAGGAATATTAGTTGCCCCAAACATGGGAATTTGCGCTACATTAAACGGCAAGCTAGTAATCAAAGCTCCAGATTGGTTTTATGCCCGCAACGTACAACCGCTTTCTAGTCAAGAAATTCGCCGCAGTTACACTCCCAACTTAGAAGGAGACATTCCGGCGATCGTGATGGAATTTTTGTCAGCTACTCCCAACGATGAATATTCTAGTAAACAAACTTATCCGCCTGGAAAATGGTATTTTTACGAGCAAATATTGCGAGTGCCAATCTATGCACTTTTTGAACCTGCCACGGGAGTGTTAGAAGTCTACCACTTGGATTCATCAGGAAAGTATGAAGTACAACCACCCGATGCTTTCGGTCGTTATTGGATTTCAGGAGTTGGGTTATTTCTGGGTGTTTGGCAGGGAACAAAAGCCGAAAGAACCGGATATTGGTTGCGGTGGTGGGATGAGAGCGGAGAGATGTTATTGTGGGGAGTAGAGATGGTAGAAAGGGAAAGGCAAGAAATAGAAATTGTTCAACATCGAGCTGAACAAGAACGAGAACGGGCCGATCGACTAGCCGCCCAATTAAGAGCAGCAGGCATGGAACCAGAGGCCTAATGCAATAATGAGCAGTTTAAAATTGTCTCTCTGTAATTTAAGATTGCTCATTAATTAAAAAGTATTGAACAACATCGCAAAAATCAATATTTATCTGCGTAAATCCACGTTCATCTGCCTTCATCAGCGGTTAAAAATTACATTCAGGAGACAGCAAAATTGGCAAGAGTAAGAGTGCGGGAACACGTCAATCCCCTATCAATTAGATATCAAGCATCTGCAAGTCCCCCGGATTGGACTAAAATCTATGCCGACTTAAATTTACCGCTGCATTTAGATATCGGCTGCGGCAGAGGAAGGTTTTTGTGGCATATGGCGCAAATCCAAACAGACTGGAATTTTCTAGGATTAGAAATTCGGGAACCTCTGGTAGAGGAGGCGAATCTTTGGCGGGACGAAAAAGGATTGACAAATTTGCACTATTTGTTTTGCAATGCGAATAGTTCCCTAAAGCCAATTTTAGAAACTTTACCCGCAGGTATTTTGCAGCGAGTTAGCATTCAATTTCCCGATCCGTGGTTCAAGAAAAAGCACCACAAACGGCGGGTGGTGCAGCAAGAATTAGTCAACGAATTGGCAACTTATCTGGCAATTGGCGGCGAAGTTTTTATCCAGTCAGATATTGAGGAAGTAGAAAGGGAAATGTGCGATCGCTTTTCATCTCACCCTAGTTTTAAACGTCAAAATGGGGGGGAATGGCTAGCAGAAAATCCCCTACCTGTTGCTACTGAAAGAGAAATTGCTACTCTGAAACGGGGCGAACCAGTTTATCGAGCACTGTATCAAAAATAATGCTCGCTTTTGCCAACTCACCTTTGTCATAAATGTTATAACTTACATCTTGCACCTTTGTTAGGAACAGGCAAGATGCCTGTTCCACAAAACTTAATTTTCTTGTGGAACGGGCCGGAGATCCCGTTAACAAAAGAATTATTTCTAACTTAAACCCAAGACGGCAGCCACATCCTAATTTTCCATTCCATTTGCGACAAAGGCAGTCCCAAATAGATAGGCATCCAGAAAATAAAAGCGCCCAAAACCAGAAAAATAATTGTTACCCCCATCCCTCGGAGTCGAGTTTGAGGGCTGTGCAGCCACCTGTCAGTCCACCAAGCAAGTGCTAAGGCTGCAAACACAGAACAGCCCATATAATGGTACAAAAATATGCAGCGAGTCACCTTCACCCAAGGCAGCAAATTAGCGGCCCAATTAACTATTAAATATAACGCCAGCCACATTTCAGCAGTCGGCGGAAACAAAATCGGCCGCTGCTGTTCTATCGTGTCAACATCAGCCTCGCTGCGCGTTTGCAGCCACACTAAAATCCGGTGAATTAAAACTCCTATTACTAGCACTAAAGCTAAGGTTGACAGCCACCAAAGGAAGGGATTTCCCATTGCGTGAACGTCAAAAATTACCTCAGTTGCACGTTCAGGTAAAGGCGGCAAAACCGGATCGGGTTGGGCATTGTTGCTAGCTTTTTTGAAGAAGTAAACTATCGGGCGCAGCATCAACGGCCAACTGTACCATGTGGAACAGTAAGGATGCACATCTGGGCCGCTTTTAATCCGCTGGTGATAAGTCAAAATTTCCGTTTGCATCTGCCAGAAATTGGGAGTTGGATTAAAGTGCAGGTGAGGAATCCAAGAGATGCTATAAACTAAAATAGGAATAATAGCTAGACTTAAGCAGAGTTCTATAAAATTGAGTTTAGTCAGTTTTTGTACGGGACTTTCGGCAGGAATTAAAGGCGAATCTACCTCGCGGCTTTGTTCTTCATTTCCTCTGTTACCCTGGATAAAACGAACTGCCCAAGCACAGATTAAAATTAGATAAGTACCGAAAAGAAACCATAATCCGTTCCATTTGATAGCCGCAGATGCGCCGAAACCTATTCCGGCGAGTACCAGCCCAAGCCAGCGCTTTTTGCCTTCTGCTTCTACCGCTTTTAAAATAAATAACTGACCTAAAATTCCAAATAAAACTAGATAAATGTTGTTCAGCGCGTAGCGAGACTCAACTAAAAACAGACCGTCGCAAGCGATCAATAAAGCAGCAATAAAAGCAAAGGTGCGGCGCGGAACTAGCTGATAAGCCAGGGCTCCCACAACTAGCGGAATAAAGGAACCTGTAAGAGCATTCAGCCAGCGGTAATCCCAAGGAGAAAGCAGGGAACCAGCCATACTGTTGACGGCTGTTTTTCCGAAGGGAAGGTGAGTGCCGATCCAAATGCCGATCGCAATTATGTACTGGCTCAGAGGCGGGTGAGCGTTGAAAAAAGGAGTTTTGGTGAGATAATCGTTGGCAAATTTAGCGTAGTAAACCTCGTCAAATACTAAAGTGTTAAATCGCTCCAGTTCCCAAAAGCGTAGTGTTAAGGATAGGAGGAACACAGCCAACATTCCTAAGCAAAAAACTAAAGTATATCTGTTGAAGTGTTTTTTGTGGATTTTCATAAAACAGCAGTAAATAGTAAATGCTAGATTTGAGGGCGATCGCTAATTTAAAAATACTGAGTTGAGAATAGCGTAAAAATTACAATTATGACTTTTAACCTTCGCGGAGGCAAATCCGATGCGGTCGATCGCCCTGAGAGGATGCGGCACTACGTGCAGCGGCGGGATCGCACAATATGCCCCCGACGCAATCGGCACGCAGTCTGGGAAAGCGCACCTGATAAGCTGCGATCGACTATGATAGCGGTTAACCAGGTCTTGTTTGAGCAGGTGTTTATGAATCTCAGGCTGTGGGTTTGGGGGATCGCTGTAGGTGCGAGTATCCTGCTAGGAGTCCCGGCGGTAGCTGCGCCCAGCGTTATAAAAATTAGCCAAGGGGTATCGCAGCAGGGAGGGGGAAACCCGGCGGCGGATGCTCAAAGAGCCTTTACAGAAGGGGATCAACTGTACCAGCAGGGGACGGCGGAATCTTTAAGAAAAGCGATCGCCAAGTTTGAAGAACTATTAAAGCTGTATCGGCAAGCGGGCGATCGCGCTGGGCAGGCTACCACCCTCCACAGCATCGGCAAAGTATACTCAGATTTGGGAGAAAAACAGAAAGCGCTAGAGTATTACAGCCAGTCCCTTCCCCTGAGTCGGGCAATAGGCGATCGTTCAGGGGAAGCTGTCACCCTCACCAACATCGGCAGAGTCTACTCAGTTTTAGGAGAAAAAAAGAAAGCCCTAGACTATTACAATCAGTCCCTTTCTTTGAGCCGGGTAATAGGCGATCGCCAAAAAGAAGCCTACAACCTTCTAGGTATTGGCATAATCTACGCAGAATTTGGAGAACAGCAGAAGGCGCTAGAGTATTACAATCAGTCCTTTTCTTTGAGCCAGGAAATAGGCGATCGCCGTTGGCAAGCTTTCACCTTGATCGTCGTTGGCAATGTCTATTCAGGTTTGGGAGAAAAACAGAAAGCCCTAGATTATTACAACCAATCTCTTCCCCTCAGTCGAGAAATAGGCGAGCGCTCTGTTGAAGCCTTCGCCCTGATTTCTGCTGGTAGAGTCTACTCAGAATTGGGAGAGAAACAAACAGCCTTAGACTCTTACAACCAGTCCCTTAAATTGTTCCGGGCTATAGGTGAACGCGAACAAGAAGCTCGTACCCTTAACTACATAGGTATTGTCTATTCAGAAGTGGGAGAAAAACAGAAAGCCCTAGAGCATTACGGCCAGTCTCTTCCCATCAGCCAAGCTGTGGGCGATCGATCTGGGCAAGCTGTTACTCTAATCAGCATTGGCCATGTCTACTCAGAATTGGGAGACCAACAGAAAGCTTTAGAGTATTACAGCCAGTCCCTTGCAATTTTCCAGACTCTAGGCGATCGATCCTCAGCAGCAACCACTCTCACCAGCATTGGCATTGCCTACTCCGAATTAGGAGACAAAGAGAAAGCCTTAGAATATTTTAACCAATCCCTTATCCTCAAGCGAATAGTAGGCGATCGCTCTGGAGAAGCTCGCACTCTCACTGGCATTGGTAACATATACGCCGAATTAGAAGACCAACAAAAAGCCCTAAACTATTACAATCAGTCTCTTTCTTTGAGCCGGGAAGCACGCGATCGCCAAAGAGAAGCCTACAGCCTTATAGGTATCGGCAGGAGCTACGCAGAATTAGGAAACAAAGAGAAAGCATTAGAGTATTTCAATCAATCCCTTCCTCTGAGTCAAGCTACCCTCGATCGCTCCTTAGAAGCTCTTACCCTCTATAGTATTGCTACTATCAAACGTGACTATGGTAATCTTAACCAAGCTCTCACTGAGATTGAAGCCTCCCTCAAAATTATTGAAAGCCTCCGCACAAAAATTGCCAGCCCAGAACTCCGCACCTCATACTTTGCCACCGTACAAAACTATTACCAGTTCTACATTGATCTGTTAATGCAACTGCACAAAAGGCAACCCAAATCTGGTTATGATACCAAAGCCTTTGAAGCCAGCGAACGTTCCCGCGCCCGCAGTCTCCTCGAACTTCTGCAAGAAGCAAATGCCGATATTCGCCAAAGTGTCGCCCCTGAATTATTGCAGCGAGAACGCAGTGTGCAACAGCAACTCGATGCCCTTGAAAAACGGCGTGTCGAAGTTCTCAATCGCCCCAACTACACTCGCACCCAAGAAGCAGAATTAGAACAACAACGGCAAACTTTAATCGCACAATATCAGGACATTCAAACACAAATCCGCGCTACTAGCCCCCGGTACGCAGCCCTCACCCAACCGCAACCTCTAACGCTTGCACAAATTCAACAACAAATCCTCGATGAGAATACAATTTTACTCCAGTATTCTCTAGGGAAAGAGCGCAGCTATCTGTGGGCTGTCACCAAAACCAGCATCACCACTTATGAATTACCAAAAGCTGCCGACATCGAGACAAATGCCAGAAAATTCCGCGATGCTGTCACAGCTCCAAGTTCCCGAAACAGCCCCAATCAAATCGCCCAAGCCAACGATGCTATCAGTCAAATTATCTTACAGCCCGTTGCTGCCCAACTCGGTCAAAAGCGCCTGCTGATTGTTGGCGATGGCATTCTCAATTACCTCCCCTTTGCTGCCCTTTCCCTCCCGGGAAAATCTGGTGAAAATGGGAATCCGCCTTTAATAGTAGACCATGAAATCGTGCTGCTGCCTTCCGCTTCCACCTTGGGAATCTTAAGACAAAACTACAATGACAGACAACCTCCTACTCGGACTTTAGCGATTCTCGCCGATCCAGTTTTTAGCCCGGAAGATGAACGAGTCAAAAACCAGTCAACCGCCACCAATCTGCAAGCAATAGAATCAGTAAATCTGGGTTTAAGCCGCTCTGGTCGCGACAATAACTTACAGTTGAGCCGTTTAAACTTCACTCGCCAAGAAGCTCAAATCATTCAAGCGTTAATTCCTTCCAATTTTCGCACCGAATCTTTGGATTTTGAAGCCAGCCGCGCCGTCGCAACCAGTCAGAACTTAAGCCAATATAAAATCATTCATTTTGCCACTCACGGTTTAGCGAATAGCACTAACCCGGAACTATCGGGACTCATCTTGTCACTGGTAGATGAAAAGGGCAATCCCTTAAACGGATTCCTGCGACTTACTGATATTTTCAATCTCAAATTAGCAGCAGATTTAGTCGTGTTAAGTGCCTGTCAAACCGGAATGGGGCAGAACATTCAAGGCGAGGGCATGGTAGGATTAACACGGGGATTTATGTATGCAGGGGCTCAGCGAGTGGTGGTGAGTTTGTGGAGTGTGGACGATGAAGGAACGGCTAAGTTAATGTCGAGTTTTTATCAGGGAATGCTGCAAAAAGGGTTAACGCCAGCAGCAGCATTGAGGGCCGCGCAACTCGAAATGTGGAAGCAGGAAGAGTGGCGTTCTCCTTATTATTGGGCGGCTTTTAACCTTCAGGGGGAATGGCGATAAATTTTAGGGAAAACCAGCATCAATTCCAATTCCGGGCGAGTGTAAGTCTGGCGAGAACTTTTTGCGGTGAATCAGGATACCAAAAAAAGCGGCTCCGCTTGTCGCAGAACCGCCGTCACAGAGGATGAAAAATCAAAACTTAACGGACTGCACCCTCAACTGAAGGTGATTCAATTGTCTTCATGAAGTACAGCTTCAACAACTGCCAGCCGTTCGACAAATACAAAGGCAATTTTTGGAAGAACTGCAAGAATTTCGGAGTATTAGAAGCAACAATTGCGGTCAACTTCTGATTGTTCTTGAGGCAAACATCCAGCCGTTCATAAAACTCTGGGTTGTTCACGTCGAGCATGACGGGGAATACGCGGCCTGCTGTTTCGTTGGTCTTTTTGATGACTTCAATGTCGTATTCGCGAGCATCGAGACCGAGCGATCGATAAAAACCGGCGCGCTGGATATCATTGAGATACATTGTCGCGAACACTGACAGCAAGAAGAAACGGCACCAAAGCTTAGCGCGCCAATCGTTCAACATCTGAGGCTGAGCTCTCATCACCGCATCGAAGAAATCTCCGTGGCGGTTTTCATCCTGGCACCAATTTTCAAAGAATCGGAAAATCGGATAAATCTGGTCTTCAGGATGGGCTTTTAAGTGCTGATAAATGGTGATGTAGCGCCAATAACCGATTTTTTCCGACAAGTAAGTCGCGTAGAAAATAAACTTCGGCTTAAAGAATGTGTAACTGCGGCTCTTTGTCAAGAAACCCAAATCCAGGGACAAATTAAAGTCCGAGAGGGCTTTGTTGAGGAATCCGGCGTGCCGCGCTTCGTCCCGCGACATCAGCAAGAAACCTTCGGCCAGCACTGGATTTTTGTCCTTGAGCTTGCGTGCCAACTCTTTGTAGAGCAAGAAGCCAGAAAACTCAGCGGTGCAGGAACGTTCCAGGAATTCAATGAACAATTGGCGCTTTTCGCCGTCGATGTGTTCCCAAGATTGATCGAACTCGGCATCACGCACGAAGTGGTTGCGGTTGTAGTCAACGCGGAACTCTTCAATAATTGCTTTTAGTTCGGCTTCATTTACCGAGATGTCCATTTTGGCCATCTCGTCAAAATCTGTTGTGTAAAATCTCGGCGTGAGAATAGTTTCTTTGGCTGGGGCTTTCACTCCCGGCCGCAGTTCTTCAAAAGTGGGTTTTTTGAGGGAATCTACCATATTTTTATTGGATTTCTGCTTATAACTACTCGCTTGTTTCCATTGTCGGGTACTGCGGGCGATCGCGCTCGTGTATGTCCGGCCAGCGCTGGCGGCGCGCTTGCTTTGGCGCTCCGTGTGGAATCCAGTTCTAAGCTGCTGTAATTTCCACGCCCTCCAGTTTACCAAGCTCTCGCCCGCGCAAATATGTTGCGGGCGTTAAGAATTGCTACGCAAAATTACTCACTGGGCATGGGGCATGGGGCATGGGGCATGGGGCATGGGGAATTGGTAGTAAATAAACAATAACTTCGGACTATGCACAAATATCTGCTGGTGTCAAACTGTTCAAAGACCAGATAGAAAGTACAAAATGTATACAGGGACTCCAATTCTTAGAATAATCAGGCAGGACGGTCAGAAAATGAGCAATTTAGGTGTTAGTTACCTTTTATGGGCAGCTTGTTTTTTCGGCCCATTCGGACTCCACCGCCTCTACAACGGCAAGATTGGTACGGGTTTGCTGTGGCTGTTTACCTTTGGTTTGTTTGGGTTTGGGCAATTGTTTGACTTGCTGCTGCTGCCGAACATGGTGGACGAACACAATGCCACTCTCAGGGGCAAACTCGCCGTATCTCCCGAAGGTATACCGCTATATCCCAGCAGCGGGGCGATCGCCGCGACATATCCCAAGCCAACTCCAGACCAGTTAGGGGTTAAACTCCTGAAGGCAGCTTATACCAAAAACGGAAGATTATCTGTTACCCAAGGGGTGATGGCAACCGGCGCTACTTTTGCCGAAGTGGAAGAGGCTTTCACGGCAATGCTCAAAACAGGTTATGTGAGTATCGAGAACGATGCCGTAACTGGCGTCGTGATCTACCACTTTCACGAACTTTAGCTGCTGCGGGTGCGTTATCTAGGGGATTTTGTCTATTTTTCCAGAAGCTAATCGCTGACGCACCCTACTACTTGATATTGGTTGGTGAGCAGTTATTGCCGTTTTTTGAGTAAGCATTGCCGACAAAATCGGCTAGAATGTTTGTTTGTCTATATAAGCAGAAAGTATTTAGCGTCATGGCAGTCCCTAAGAAGAAAACCTCCAAATCCAAGAAGAATATGCGTAAGGCCACATGGAAGCGCAAAGCTGTAGTGGCAGCTCAGAAAGCTCTGTCTCTGGGCAAATCTGTTCTGACTGGGCGTTCCAACAGCTTCGTGTATCCCGGCAATGAAGAAGAGGAGGAAGAATAGAAACGGAATACCGGGCATGGGGCGGACCCGATGCCCGATCGATCAATCCTTTTTTGCTGCTGGTACAATCAGCATGGCATCGCCAAAGGAATAAAAGCGGTACTGATGCTCGATCGCTTCTCGGTACAAATCCAACAGCCGAGGCCTTCCAATCATCGCACTTACCATCATCATCAAAGTAGAGCGGGGCAAGTGAAAATTGGTAATCATCCCCTCTACAACCCGCCACTTGTAACCAGGGTAGATAAACAAATTGGTTGGGCCGCAAAAAGGTTGCAAGGAAAAATCGCCACTCGCGGCGGCGGCTCCCTCTAAAGCTCGCACTGCTGTGGTACCCACGGCAATGATCCGCCCGCCTCTGGCTTGAGTTTCGCGGATTTTATCGACGGTGGCGGGGGTTACTTCCACCCATTCGCCGTGCATTTTGTGAGCCGTCACGTCTGCCACCTCCACCGGGCGAAACGTCCCTACTCCGACGTGTAAGGTGACAAAAGTTTTTTCGATTCCCCGCTGTTCCAAGCGGCTGAACAATTCTTCGGTGAAGTGCAGGCCTGCTGTGGGGGCCGCCACCGCCCCAAGCCGATCGGCATAAACAGTCTGGTACTGTTCCGCTGAAGCTTGGGAATGGTCTATGTAGGGCGGCAAGGGTACGTGGCCGTATTCGTCCAAAAACTTCACCAGATTCTCATCTGCGGGGATGTCAAACTCCAACAGCCGTCCCCCTGTTGCGTCGTCCCTCTCTATAACTGTCGCAGTCAATCGACGACGATCGGCCATCGTGGCATCCGGAAGGCAACAGCAAGGAGCTGTGGTAGAGTCCTCACAGGCAGGGGCGATGGGATCAAACTCAATTTTTGCTCCCAACTTTAAGCGTTTCCCCGGTTTAACCAAAGCCAGCCAACAGTTGTGCTGCCGTTCTTCCATCAACAATATCTCCACAGCCGGGCCGTTGGGTTTGTGCCCGTAGAGCCTCGCTGGCAGCACGCGGGTGTTGTTGAGTACCAGCAAGTCGCCTGGTTGCAGCAAATCGGGTAAATCCCGGAAAATCCGGTGTTGGTGGCTGCTGGGAGAATCTACAGCCAGCAAGCGAGAACTGTCCCTCGGCACTACGGGATTTTGGGCAATGCGCGAGGGCGGGAGTTCGTAGTCGTAGCCGTCCAAAGACCAGTCCATCTCTGTCATCGAGTGAATTCCTGTGCGATCGATCTGTCAACTGGGTAACAAATTGGGTAAAAACCCCCATTCAAAGTCGGGTGCTTTTCCCCTTGTGGTGGCGGGTAGAGTCCGCGACGATAGAGGTATAGCATCAGCTTTGCTCATAAGGCTCATAAGGATCGTTATGGAATACCTCTACTACATCGCCAATACTAGCCTTACTCTGAGAGTCGTGGATTACCTACGCACGGCTCATCATCTTCCCTTGCAATTTATCACTGTTATTCACCAAATTGACGGATGGGTGGTAAAGGTGAAAATGAGCCAATATTTAACTCCCGAAATGCACGGGGATTTTCGGGCTTTTATGAACGAACTCGGGATTCCTTACGATCCTGAAATTCGCTTGCAAATGGCGCTTTGGAGTTTGGAAACCGGACAATCGCCACTGAGCGTGATGCGCCGCTACCAGGTGGCAGTGGTTTGTCACGGCTGCCCTGACCGCAAAGAAATTGAAGCGTTTCGCCAGCAGTTTGTCAAGGGTCTGGGATATTGCCCGGAAACTCTGGCCTAGATTGCTACCCATATACATTAACTGTGATGACAGAACCGGAGAGGGAGAGAAGGGGAAAGCGGGAGAAGATTTAACGCTTTTTTCAGCTCCGTTAAAGCTCAAGAGAGAAATGCGCGACAGCCTAGGCAAGTTAACAATTAAAAATTACCTAGTGGCATTGGTTTGAGATTTTACCCTCTAAATTTTAATTATATATTTTTAAATGCTAAAAGCCGAGCGAATGTATTCTTGCAGGGTGAGTCGGTAGTTACCTGCAACGGCGGATTGAGAATGCGCTGCAGTTAATGGTGGTAATATTTGCTTAGTGTTTTGTTGTAAAGGTTCGCACCTGACTAAAGCGACATCAAAGCGACAATAATTATTGGCTAAATCTGCATGAGTGCTTAAAAATATTTCGGCTGTTTGCCAAAGTTTGGCTTGTTTTGTGGTATTAATAGCCAACATTCCACCCGCATCCCAATTTCCCCGGCGGCGAGTTTTTACCTCTACAAATGCTAATGTTTGGGAATGGGGAATGGGGAATGGGGAATGGGGAATGGGGAATGGGGAATTTTCGTTACCTCTGTTGATTTCGCTTTCTTCATCTCTTCCGAGTGCGATGATGTCAATCTCTCCCCAGCGACAGTGCCACTGGCGGTGCAAAATTTCCCAGCCTTGCTGCTGCAACCACTCGGCGACTAAGTTTTCTCCCAATGTGCCGATATCCCTAGAGTTTGGGGATTGGGGGGAATTGGAGTCAGCCGTCGCTAACGGGCGATTCCCTACGGGATAGCTACGCTTGACGCGCTTTCTGGTAGAATTCAATTCTGAACTGTCACGACTGCCCATTAGCTTGAACTTGTATGATGATTTCTCGAATTCGCCAACATCGCAAAAATATTTATACTTTCTTGCTGAGTTTTGTTATTTTAGCAGTAATTGCCGCTGGGGCGATCGCCTTTAATCCCGCACCTGCTTTCGCTTTGGATCACGATAAAGAAATTCTAGTAGGCGCTGATTTTACTGGCCAAGTTCTGACTGACGACAGCTTTAATAAAGCCAATCTTCGCAATAGCAATTTTACTAATGCAGATTTGCGGGGCGTCAGCTTTTTTGCGGCCAATATGGAAGAGGCAAATTTAGAAGGCGCGAATTTCACGGGTGCGACTTTAGATTTGGCTCGCATGATGAAAGCAAATTTAACTAATGCTATCCTGGAGGGTGCTTTCGCTTACAATACCAGGCTGGAAGGAGCTATCATTGACGGTGCTGATTTTACAGAGACACTGCTGCGAGACGATATGATAGAAAAACTTTGTAAAGTGGCAAAAGGTACTAATCCAGTGACAGGTAGAGATACTCGCGAAACTCTTTTTTGCGACTATTAAAAAGCTAAGGCTCGAAAAAACTTACGCAACAGGCACATCGTTGATGGCGAACACTCTCACCTGATCAGCTTAAGCATGGGTTGCTCTCAAACTATTTAATTGAACAACTCAAATGTTTAAGTATTACAAGAACTTTAACCCGTTGTGAAAGTTAGTGAACTCTTTTAATCAATCGCGTAGTTTTTGGCGATCGCTTGTGCCCTTTACGTAAACTCTGTATAGTATTAAGCTCTTGTGTTTAAAGGTCAAGCTAAATATGCAGACGTTTATTTTCTTCTTACTTGCGGCCCTGGGAGAAATCTCTGGCTGCTATGCCTTTTGGGCGTGGTTGAGACTTGGCAAAAGCATATTTTGGATTATCCCAGGTATCTTAGCCCTGATGATATACGCTTTTTCTCTCACCAAGGTAGATACCTCAAATGCTGGTAGGGCATACGCTGCCTACGGCGGGTTGTACATCCTCTTATCCCTGTTCTTGTTGTGGCTAGTTGAAGGTGTTAAGCCGGATAAGTGGGACTTGCTGGGCGTTACATTCTCTCTAGTGGGAACAATCGTGATCTTGTTCGGCCCACATCGCCAATAACAGCGTGACACAGTAATTAAAGACTTAGGAATAAAAAACCTAAATATACGACTTTAATATTAGATTCACTGCTTTAATCCTTAACTCCTAGAAATTTCCACCCCAAGGTACGGAGGTTAAATCGTAAAAGTTAACTTGACGCAGCCTCTCTAATTCCTTGAGCCATTCTTGTTCGGCACAGAATAGTTGGTGATATTCTATAGCCTCTTCGCCACTGCTAGCGGCCTTGGCTTTTTCCCACATATTGAGTGCAATTCGGCGACGCTTCATGCTAATTATTTGCTCGATACAGGCGAGGGCCGATCTAATTACTAAAGGGGCGCGATAAACGTTTCTTTCTGAGAACTCGTTTAAGTGAAATAAATGCGAGATTTGATTGAGTTGATTCGGATATTCAATGAAGCTATCTTGCAATTTCAATATTAACTCAGAAGGCGCTACTTGTAAAGACATTTTGTGCAATATTTCTGCATTCACAATCTGGTGCCACAAAAATCTGTGGTGAGAAAGGCTAAACTGCACATCTCTAGCTTCTATTGCTTCTCTGACATCTTGACGGTATTCGGGACAGTGCAAATAAATCTGCAATAATTGCGCTTCTGCTTCTTCTAAAAGACTGCGGGCTACAAAAGATAGGCTTGATTTCGAGCTTTTATTTTCGCTGCTTGCACGTTGCTTTTTATATTGTTTGTTCGGCTTCAGCTTGTTTCTAATTAACAGGGGCATTGTCAATGATTCGTCTTGAGTCTGCCGCTTGGCCCAATCGCTGACTACTTGATTGAGCAAGTTTTCAGCGATCATTTTTGTGAGTCTAAAATCTCCTTTGCTGAGAATTTCTGCACACTTTTGCAAGTAATGTGCTAACTGATTGTCGTCAGTAATATTGGTTAATAAATTAATGATTTTTTTGGTGACTTGCTGGGAAGTATCGGCTTGCTTCAAATCTTGATTGACGAGCATTTGTTGCAGTTGCCAATCGATCCACAACGGAGCATTTTCGAGCAATTCTCGATATTGTTCTGGGGAGTATGTTTTGAGGTATTCGTCGGCATCTTTGCCGTCGGGAATGTTGAGCACCCGCAGTTGCACTTCTCCTTGATAAGCGAGTTTTTCTATTTCTCCAATCGCGCGTTCTGCTGCTTGAGTTCCTGCTTTGTCGGCGTCGAAGTTGAGGATAATTTGTTTGGAGTCAGTGTAGCGCAATAACTGCCGCACTTGGTTTAAACTTAAGGCTGTGCCGAGGGAAGCGACGGCGTTGGAGATGCCGGCGGCATGAAGTGCGATCGCGTCAAAATACCCCTCTACAACCACTGCTCGATCGGCTTTGCTAATGGCTGTTTTTGCTGTATCTAAGGCGAACAAAGTTTTGCCTTTGTCGAACAGTTCTGTTTCGGGAGAATTGAGGTATTTCGGCTGTTCGTCGCCGAGAGCTCTGCCGCCGAAACCAATGACTCTGCCTTGGGTGTCGCGAATGGGAATCATAATGCGATTGCGGAAGCGATCGTAATAACCGCTGCCGCCATTTTTTCGGGGCACAATTAATCCAGCTTGTTCTACTAATTGCGCCGGATAGTTTTTCTGTTCTACTAAATAACTGTAAAGTGCTTCCCAACCTTGGGGTGCATAACCTAATTGAAATTGTTGGATAGTTTCTTCGCTAAGCTTGCGCTCTGATTTGAGATATGCTAAGGGTTCTTCTCCTTGGGTTTGTCGCAAAGCGTGTTCGTAAAAGTTGGCTGTCAGCGCTGAGATTTCATAGAGTTGTTCCCGCAGAGAAATTTGCCGCTGCAATTCTTGTCGGTGTTCCGGTTCGACAGTTTTGACGGGAACTTGATAATTTTTAGCTAATTCTAATACTACTTCGCTGAAAGGGCGTTTCTCCAATTCCATGAGGAACTTAAAAGCATTGCCGCCTGCACCGCAGCCGAAACAATAATACATTTGTTTGCCGGGACTGACTGTAAAGCTGGGAGATTTTTCGTCGTGAAAGGGACACAAACCTACAAATTCTTTGCCGCGTTTTCGCAACACGACGCGACCGGAAATAACGTCTACTATGTCCGCTCTTTGTTGGACTTCTTCGATTGTTTCTGGGTGCAGCCGGGGAACTTGCATAGGGCTATTTTAGGCAAATTGAAAGTATTGGAGAAGGAAAGCACTACACGGATGAGGACACGGATACACGGATGAATTATCTACTCTGAGTGATTTCTCATGAGATTCAAAATCCCAGCCCCCTAAAAAAGGTGAAAGAATCAGTATCAAAGTCCCTCTTTTTAAGGGGGATCTCCGGGGATAGAAAACACGCCCTAGGGCATAAATTTATTGTAAGATATTTACACTAACTGTAAGGAGCATCGAAAATAATGCGAATTTTAATGATGGGCGGTACTCGGTTTATCGGGGTTTATCTTACTAAGATTTTAGCAGCACAAGGGCATGAAGTGGTGTTGTTTAACCGGGGCAACAAGCCTGTACCGGTTGCGGGCGTAAAACAGATTCAGGGCGATCGCACAAATGTCGAACAACTAAAAGAAAAGTTATCGACGGTCGAGTTTGACGCGGTTTTTGACAACAACGGCCGCGAACTCAGCGATACAAAGCCTTTAGCTGAAATATTTAAAGGGCGGGTGCAGCACTTTGTTTACATGAGCTCTGCAGGGGTTTATTTGAAATCGGATCAAATGCCTCATATCGAAGGGGACGCTACTGATCCTAAAAGCCGGCACTTGGGTAAATGCGAAACCGAAAATTACTTGGCCGAGTCCGGTTTGCCTTGGACTTCGATTCGCCCGACTTACATTTACGGCCCCCAAAATTATAACGATTTAGAGGCTTGGTTTTTCGATCGGATTGTGCGCGATCGACCGATTCCGATTCCCGGTAACGGAATGCACTTCACGCAGTTGGGGCACTGTCAGGATTTGGCTAAAGCAATGGCGGCGGTTTTGGGGAACGAAAGGGCGATCGGGCAAATTTACAACGTTTCGGGCGATCGATTTGTCACCTTTGACGGTTTAGCCCGCGCCTGCATTCAAGCCGCAGGCAAATCCCCTGATGCTATTAAGATTGTACACTACGATCCGAAACAATTTGACTTCGGCAAAAAGAAAGCTTTTCCGATGCGATTGCAGCACTTTTTTGCTTCAGTTAATAAAGCTGTCACCGATCTTAACTGGCAGCCGGAATTTGACTTACTTTCTGGATTGAAAGATTCTTTTCAGAATGATTATGTAGTTTCGGGACGGGACAAAGCTGAGATAGATTTTTCAGTCGATGATCAAATTTTGAAATCGGTTCAAAGTTAAGTTAGAGTGGGAGCATCCCAATCCCCGAAAAAATCTAGAACCCCACCCTAACCCTCCCCTTAGTAAGGGGAGGGAACAAGAAAGAAAGCAAAGGGAACTAAATTAATGATTGAAGAACGGCATAATGGATTTCACCCGTAAATTTATTTTATGGAAATTCAAACTCCCCAGTGGTCGTTCGACCCATTAAAAAATTTAGAGAGACCATGTTAGAATTTTCAAATGCGGAAGATGTGACAGCTTGGTTGGAAGCTAATTCTCCAAACGACTAGGAAATATTAGGTGAATTTCATGCTTGGAATAACACTCGGCAATCGCTACAGTATTATCCGTCACTTGGGAGGCGGCGGATTTGCTCAAACTTATTTAGCTGAAGATAAGCAGCTACCAGGCCATCACCTCTGCGTCGTTAAGCAGCTTAAACCTCAAGCAACTGATCCGCAAACTCTACAGGTAGCAAGACGTTTATTCGATACCGAAGCACAAGTTTTGTACAAATTGGGAAATCACGATCGCATTCCCCGACTTTTTGCTTTTTTTGAAGAGAACCAAGAGTTTTACCTAGTTCAAGAATTTATAGAAGGTCACGATTTAAGTCAAGAAATTACACCCGCTTCTCCTGGGAATGCGGGAGTCATGCAGCAAGATCAAGTTATTTGTATATTGCAAGAACTTCTGGAAATTTTAGATTTTGTACACCAGCAAAATGTCATTCACCGCGATGTCAATCCCCGCAATATCCTCCGCAGAGATAGAGACGGAAAATTAGTTTTAATTGACTTCGGCGCAGTTAAAGAAATTACTACTCAAATCACCACTCCTCAGCCCAAGAATAGCCTGAGTGTCAGCATCGGTACTCCCGGTTATATGCCCAGCGAGCAAGCTCACGGCAACCCCAAACTCAGCAGCGATATCTATGCCGCAGGTGCGATCGCAATTCAGTTCCTCACTGGCATAAATCCTCACCAAATGCCAAGAAACGCCGATACAGAGGAAATTATTTGGCAGGACAAAACATCAGTCAGCCCTGAATTTGCGAAGATTTTAGATAAGATGGTAAAGTACGATTTTCGCCAGCGTTATTCTAGTGCCGGCGAAACGCTGCAAGCTATTAAAGAATTGAAAGATTCTTTCAGCGGTACAGTTCCTGTATTGCCTCCGGTTGCTGCTGCGAATAAGCCTGTAAAAACCCGCAAAAAACTGTACTTAAAAATATTGTTGATCGCCAGTTTAATTGGCATCAGTATTATAGCATCTATTTATGGTGTAAATAGTTTTAATTCTGCCAATGCAACTGACCTGTACAACCGAGGCAATACTCTTTACAATTTAAGCCGATTTGAAGAAGCTCTGGCAGCTTACGAGCGAGCAATAACTCTCAGGCCTGACTACGCGGAAGTTTGGCAGGAAAAAGCCAAAACTTTGTACGAATTGAAAAAATATCGAGAATCGCAGTCAGCTTATGATAAAGCCATAGAATTAAAGCCGGAATACTTGGAAGCTTGGACGGGACGCGGTTATGCTTTGGATAAGTTGCAACAGTCTCAAGAGGCGATCGCATCTTTTGATAACGCTTTGAAAATCCAGCCCGACTATGCCGCCGCCTGGGAAGGCAGAGGCGATAGTCTGTTAGATTCGCAGCGGTACGAAGAGGCGATCGCCTCCTACGAAAAA
This sequence comes from Microcoleus sp. D3_18_C4, assembly GCF_036702355.1. NCBI lineage: Bacteria > Bacillati > Cyanobacteriota > Cyanophyceae > Oscillatoriales > Microcoleaceae > Microcoleus > Microcoleus sp. D3_18_C4. Next base: position 11,041 of record NZ_JAUBTF010000018.1, on the reverse strand, counting down.
GCTGTACAATTTCAGCCCAATTTGTACGGTGCTTGGTACAATCGGGGACAAGCTTACCAAAAATTAAAACAGTACGATCGAGCCGTAGAATCCTATGAAAAAGCAGTTGAAATTAAATTCGATAATTCTGAAGCTTGGTACAATTTAGGCAATGTTTTCCTAGAATTAAACAAAAACCAAGAAGCTTTTGAAGCCTACGAAAAAGCCGTACGGTTTCAGCCCAATTTTTATCAAGGCTGGTACAGTAAAGGCATCGCTTTGCTAAAAATGCGCCGACATGAAGAAGCGGTAGAAGCTTACGAAAAAGCTGTCAAATTAAAACCTGATTATTATCAAGCATGGTACAATTTAGGTTGGTCGTACCACGAATTACGCAAGTATGAACAAGCAATTGAGTGTTACAGCAGAGCCTTAGACTTAAACCCGAAAGAATATCAAGCCTGGTACAATAGAGGGAATGCCCAGTACAATTTAAAACGGTACGAAGATGCGATCGCCTCTTACAATGAAGCCGTCTATGTCAAGCCTGACTACTCGGAAGCTTGGTACAGCCGCGGCAATGCACTTGTAGCAGTAAAAAGATACGAAGATGCGATCGCCTCCTATGACAAAGCAACTCGCTACAAACCGGATTACGGAGCGGCAATGGAAGCAAAAAAGCGGGCAGAAAGTCAGCTAGGAAGCAGCCCGCTAGAATCCGAACAACAACAATAATTCTTATTAGTTCCCTTAAGCGGACTTTGTTTGACAAGAAGCAATTTTAATTGCCAACTTTTATATTTTAGCGAACAGCGGGAGCAATTACGGTAACTCGGCGGCTGTCTACTAACATCGGCCAAAAACCTCGATCACTCAATGCTTTTACCGCATCAGTAGCGGCGTTTTGATCCGTTGTATAAGCGACGAATAAAAAGGGACGCTGGCCGTAGGAAGCTAAGCCTACTTGCGTGCCTAATGCTTGCCTGACTTGGGCGGCTAATTCCGGTTGGTTGAAGTAATCTACTAACACTGCATAACCAGGGCCCAGGGGTTGGGGATTGAAGCCTAGATTGCCCGTTGAAGGATTGGTGATTGGTTCAGAACCTGGTGCTGGCTGAGGGCTGTAGACTGGCAAATTTTGGGGTAGTGCCGCTGCGGGCGATCGTACTACGTAAGCTTGCAATCCGACAACATCTTCGATGTATTTAACCCAATCGCTGGCAATTTGCGAGTCGCGAAAGCCACCAACTCGCGTCACCGTGTCATTGATGTACCGACAAACTGTGTTGTTAGTATTTCCAGGGAAAGAGCGTTTTGCTCTTTCTTGCTGTTCGGGTGTTCGGGTGACAATTAACAGTAGATATTCATCGGGCTGAGGCGGTTGGCAGCTCGATTGAGCTTTAACAGAACTCGATAAAATTGTCAATACCAAAAGGGCGATCGAAGTAGCAGAAAATAGGGGAAGAGACAAAATAAGTTTGTACAATTTACCCCTAATTGTTGTTAGTTCTTTTGTCGGATATTTTGCTATTTTAGTCATGCTGTCTGTAGGGATGCGAGGGCATCGGGAATAGTTGCTGACGGTGCTTGAAATTCACCTGTCAGTACATATTCTAATCGCAGTTTCAACCAGGTGATGAAGACTGGATCGGTAGAAATAATAGCAGCGGCTGGCTGAGGGCATTTTGCTTTAACTTCTGCCATTGTCGGTGCTTCTAGGAAAGCCGGCTGTTTGACCAACCAGAAGTCTATTTGTTTTTCTTGTTCGTTGTAGTTGCGGGTTCTTTCTTTAAACACTTCATCTAGGGCTTCTTCTTCTAGCAAAAAGCGTTGGCTGGCTAAAACGTAGTAGTAGGTTTGCATTTTTGTCGGTTGTTAGGGGTTGACGGTTAGCGGTTAATGCCGCCTGTACTGGCCAGTTTTGCTGGTCAGGGGCGGGTTTGCCGAGTTGCGGTCGTTGGAGAGTTCTAGACTCTTGTGCCGTTTACTTTACCTTATTTGCTGTCATCTTGGGTAGATGCAGAGCAAGTCGCCTCAGAAAAATCTTTGGTGGTGAGAGTTGGAGGAGTTGTGAGAGTTGCGAGAGTGGCTGGTTGTTTGGGGATTTGGGCGATTATTTTTCTGGCGAGTGATTTTTGGGAAAATTTAGGTGACAATAGGAAATTAGATGGAATTGCAGGTTGAATAATTACCAATTCTTGAGGCAATCTGGGGGCTGTTAAACTTGATTGGGAGTAGTTTGCATATGAAAATACTTCGGACAGTTTTTGATTGGGAACCCTAAAAAAAGGCTTTCATGGTGATCAATGTGCTCGCGGGAAAATCACGGGTTTGTGGCTACTACCTAAAAATAGTCCTTACTATTGTATTAAAAATGTAAAATGTGTGGATTGATTTGCTCTGACCGGAATAGCCATCGCCCCGCTGTCACTTCCCCCATCCCGCCAAAAGCGATCGCCCTCCGCCCCTGTTCAAATAAGCTCAACAAATCAGCTAAATTTGTTGCCCACGTATTGCAGCCAAAGGCTAAACTAATCTAAGTTTTACCATAAAATTTTCTCCCCGTTCATGAACATCGCTTATTTAGTCAACCAATATCCCAAAGTCAGCCACAGCTTTGTCCGCAGAGAAGTGCTAGCCGTTGAAAATTGCGGCATGAAAGTCGCACGTTTTTCGATCCGATCCTGCGAGTCTGAACTCGTTGATGAGGCCGACAAACTAGAGCAAGAATTGACTAAAGTAATCTTAGGAGTTGGTGTACAGGGGTTAGCGTGGGGTTTGCTGCGCGTTGCCGCAACTAGACCAATTCGATTCATCGAAGCTGTGCGGTTAATGTTCAAAGTTGGCTGGCACTCGGAACGGGGGATTTTGCTGCATCTAGCTTATTTAGCAGAAGCTTGCATTCTTTTAAATTGGTTTGCAGAATCCGGTACAGCACACGTTCACGCTCACTTTGGGACAAATTCGACAACAGTCGCTATGCTGTGCCGCGTGCTTGGCGGCCCGACTTACAGTTTCACCGTTCACGGCCCTGAAGAATTTGATAAAGCGACACTTCTTTCCTTAGACGAAAAAATTAAGCGATCGACCTTTGTAGCAGCAGTTAGTTCCTTCGGTAAAAGTCAGCTTTTTCGGTGGTGCGATCGCACTTTTTGGTCAAAAATTCACGTCATACACTGCGGCGTAGATGCCGCATTTTTAGCTGCACCCTACGTCCCCATACCCGCAGCACCCCGCTTAGCTTGCATTGGCAGACTCAGCGAACAAAAAGGTCATTTGTTATTGCTAGAAGCTGCTAACTTGCTAGCAGTTCAAGGCTTAGAGTTTAAGTTGGTACTGGTAGGAGACGGGCCGCTGCGATCGGATATTGAACAGCAGATTCTGCAACTCGGCCTGCAAAATCATATAGAAATTACCGGCTGGGCCAGTGGCGATCGAGTTCAGCAAGAGATTTTAGCTTCACGGGCAATGGTATTGCCGAGTTTTGCTGAAGGTTTGCCCGTCGTAATTATGGAAGCCCTCGCTCTCAATCGGCCCGTAATTAGCACTTATGTTGCTGGCATCCCGGAACTCGTAGAACCCGGTGTTTGCGGTTGGTTAGTTCCTCCCGGTTCCGCAGAAGCATTAGCGGTAGCGATGCGCGCGGTATTGGAAGCACCTTTAGAAAAACTAGAACAAATGGGGAAAACAGGAGCAGAGAGAGTGGCTCAACAACACAATGTTGATTTAGAGGCAAAAAAATTAGTGGGGCTGTTTGAGAGTGCTTGATAATGGTGCAAAACCTATTGATTAACTGACATCAAATCTGTTAGCAGGGGAATTCTTCATATATCTCTTCTCTTTATCTGCGTGAATCAGAGTCAATCCATTCTCATCTGCGGTGAATAAATTATCTTTTTTTTACCGCAGATACAGGCAGATAAACACAGATTAACGCAGATGAATTCTCTCAATTCCGGTTGCAGCGTCCGTGATTGTTGACTTGATTTTATAATTCCGATGCTACCCGATTTGATATGGCATCTTGCACAATTATTAATAAGTCTTTCAAGGGCGGGCAAGATGCCTGTTCCACAAAAAAATTCATTCTTTGTGGAACAGGCAAGATGCCTGTTCCTTTAAATAAAACAACCTACTTACAAACTTTTTAAGGAATAGGAACTGATCGCAACAACTTGTCAACAATCGTCTTAGCCCTCCTTCCCCCCGCCGGAATCAACCTGTGAGACAGTACGTGCGGCGCCAAATCCTTCACATCATCCGGGGTAGCAAAATCCCGCCCTGAAATAAATGCCAATGCCTGGGACGCCCGGTGCAAAGCCACCGCACCCCGGGGACTCACCCCCAGAGTAATCTCCTCATCCTCTCGCGTCGATCGCACCAAATCTACAATATACTGTTTCAAAGAGGCTTCCACCTTCACACCAGCGCACAAACGACGCAATTCCTGCACTTCTTCCAAAGAAATACAAGGCTGCAAATCTTCAACAGCAAAACTATCAGAAAGCCGTTCCAACATTTGCAACTCTTCCAACGCAGCGGGATAGCCCAAAGTCAAAGACAAAGTAAACCGATCCATCTGCGCTTCCGGTAGGGGAAAAGTGCCTTGATATTCGATCGGGTTCTGAGTCGCAATCACAAAAAACGGCGTCGGAACATTCCGAGAAACTCCATCTACTGTCACCTGCTTTTCTTCCATCACTTCCAGCAAAGCTGACTGAGTTCGCGGCGTCGCCCGATTGATTTCATCGGCAAGCAAAACATTAGCAAAAACTGGCCCGGGCAAAAACTCAAACTCTCCGCTGCGCGGATTCCAAATATTAGTACCCGTGATATCCGTCGGTAACAAATCGGGAGTACACTGAATCCGCTGAAACTTCCCATCGATCGATCGCGCCAAAGACTTCGCCAGCAGCGTTTTTCCCACACCAGGCACGTCTTCCAGCAGCGCGTGTCCGCCCGAAAGCACCGCTACCAACACCAAGCGAATAGCATCGGCTTTGCCAACAATAGTTTTGCCTAGATTTTGTTTGAGCCGCTCAATATGTTGTCTCATATCCCTGATTTCTAATTGTTAATTGCGAATTGCTAATTGCTAATTGTTGAAAAGATATCAAGATTGCCAAAATCTTGAGTCTTTGCCTTGCGGACTTCGTATTTGTACAACTAGAATTTAGTCTGACTCATCTTGCACCATTTTTAAAACCGATCGCCTGTTCTAGATCACATAATTATTAGACTTTAGCAGCTAATACGCTTCTAGCAATATCACAATCTGCCTGAATTTGAGTTTTGAGAGCACCCAGAGAAGCGAATTTTTGTTCGGGTCGCAAAAACTCTACCAAACTCGCGCTCAAGGTTTGACCGTACAAATCCCCAGACCAATCTAACAGGTGAACTTCCACAGTGGGTTGCAGGCCGTCTACCGTCGGGCGACAGCCAACATTCATCACCCCATTGACAAAAGATAAAGTTGGTGCTATGCCGGGGATTAGAGATTTGGCATTTTCCGGCTGATAGGAAGAACTTCCATCTTCCATCTTTTCCCCTCCCTGCTTCACCGAGACTCGCACCGCGTACACGCCAAAACGTGGCAAAAATTTTTCCGGCGGCAGTTCGATATTAGCAGTAGGAAATCCGATCGTCCTACCCAGCCGCTGTCCCCCAACCACAGTTCCGACTAAACTGTAAGGTCGCCCCAGCAACTGATTCGCTCTTCTGAGGTCGCCGGATGCCAGACCTTCGCGGATTGCAGAACTGCTGATCCGATCGCCCTCACCGCAATTGTGCAGGGGTACAAGAGCAACATCAATACCGTAACCCGACGCGATCGACTGCAAATCCACAGCCGTCCCAGCGCGTCCCCGCCCAAACCGAAAATCAACCCCCACACTAATTCGACTCGCTTTTAGTTGTCGCACCAAAATTTCCTCGACAAACTCACAAGCAGTCAAAGCCGCCAATTCTCGATCGAACGGCAGCAGCACAAGTTGCTCGACGCCCATTGCTGCGAGCAATTCTACCTTTTCTGCCAGAGGCGTCAGCAGTTTTTTCGGTTGACCCGTAAAAAATTCTTGCGGGTGGGGATCGAATGTCACCACAGTGCCGTAAAGCCGATCGACCCCATCAGAATCGCGACCAGAGAGGCTGTTGCCCTCTGCTTTGGGGGCTATCAAACTATCGAAATTATGGCTGCTGCCGGCTCGATCGGGCGGTGCTGCTGAGTCGTTGTAGCAGGTCGCCGGAGGTTCGCTTTCCAAATTTTCATCTCTGCCCGCGTTGGAGCGCAAGTTTGGCCCCGACGCAAGAATCGTCGCAGAATTTTGCTCAGGCGATCGATTTAAAATTGGCTGCACGACTTGTCGATGCCCTAGGTGCAAACCATCAAAGTTTCCCAAGGCAACAGAAGTTGGAGTCAGAGCAGCGGTACAAGAAGAAGTTACCCACACGCTTAAAATTTTGACATACTTAGTGCGATCGCCAGTCGATGTTAGATTTTAGATTTTAGATTTTAGAATTGACTTCACAGATAAATCTGGAAGCTTGAACTTTGGTCTAAACTTTTTGGTTTTCCACGACCGAAGCACGTGGCACGGTATCCGTCTTTGAGTGAGGTCAGCCCTCGCTTAAATGTCAGATTTCACCGATCGAGATTTCAGAACCATCTGACAAGCTCAAATCCATCAGACATGAACTTGAGGCGCTTGCACCGACGCTTCAGACAAATCGTTATCAGGAGGCAACAATTGTAACGACAAACCTTCCCGCGCCATCAAACTGTTCGGGAACCTTTGAGCCACTTGTTCTCCCACCCTGTCTAAAAACTCGTCATTGTGCAGCGGATCGTGGTGAAAAATCACCAACTTTTTGACATTAGCAGCCTTTGCTACCTTCACCGCTTCCTGCCAAGTCGAATGTCCCCAGCCGACCTTGCTGCTCTTCTCGGCATAATACTCCTCATCGGTATAAGTAGCGTCGTAGATCAGCACCTCAGCATCCTGAGCCAAATGCAGCACATTTTCGTCTAAACGATCGGGAAAATGTTCGGTATCAGTCACGTAAGCAGCCGCATACCCCCGCCAGTTGACGCGGTAGCCTATAGCTTCCCCAGGATGGTTCAGCAAAGCAGTTTCCACCTTAATCTCTCCGATTTCCAGCGGTTTGCCCACTTCTATATCGTTAAATTTCAGGTCTGCCCCCATAATTTGCAAGGGTACCGGAAAATTGGGGTGCAGCATCTGGTCATGGAGGCGCTGCTGGATAGTAGCCTGATTAGGAGCAATAGCCCCATAGATGTGAAAGCAGTTCCCAGGAATAAAAGCTGGGACAAAAAATGGGAATCCTTGAATGTGATCCCAGTGAGAGTGAGTAAAAAACATATGAGCTTTTACGGGCATCTGGGACAGGAGAGTTTGTCCCAAAACCCGCAATCCAGTACCGCCATCGAAAATTAGGCGACTGTCACCCACTCGCATTTCTACACAGGGCGTGTTGCCCCCGTAACGTACTGTTTCTGCCCCGGGAGACGCTATGCTACCTCTAACGCCCCAGAAGTGAACCGTGAATTGGTTTTGCATACTAGACATGAGTTTTCTTGCAAGATTGTTCCGGCGAGTTGGCGAGTTATCGATAAGGTGTTTACATATTACTAAGGGCTTAACCATCAAACCCAAGTTCTTTGACGGTCGAGTTCCCCACTTGTTGGAAGTGCCAAGAGTCTCGCTCATCGCGAGAATGCAAAACTGTTGGGCTTGACAACTGAGCAATAAATTACAAGGTAGACTAATGAAGTCTCGATCGTAACTATTCTTTTCGTCTCTTCACTAGCCTAACCTCCGCAGACACACTTTGGGGCAGTAGTTCTGTATTAGTTTGGTCAAAAGCCGCTGTTTTTCCAGCCTCCGCACTTGGCGAACATGATCGCGCGGTCGGTTGTTTGCCTTGCTGCTTTACGGGTTAGAACGCGGATGATGGGCTTCCTGCTATTTAGTCAGGTCGATCAACCATAATATGCAGGTGTCGGGACTTTTTTGCGCCGATATCTGGCTGATATTGCCGATCGGGCGTAAAGGCGCCTCTACAAGAATGACGGTTAATTTACCCGACTGGAGATGCTCCGGCCATTTAACCGCTGCCCATGAGCATCAGGGAGTCGTTTTTACCCGAACCCGGTTTAATTAACTCAACTCCCATTAATTCAAAAATCTTAGCAGTTTAGGAATGCTCCTGCTATTAATTATCCGCCAATACTGTCTGGATTGTCGGCCCGCCCTGCGCGCTGCGGTTCGTCCCGCAAGCGGTCAAGCTGAACCCAGCCTCATCTGACACCGGGGTAGCAGCGAGAGTCCGGGCCTGCTGGCAAAAGGCTAAATTTTCGTCGTGCATTTCTTGGCGGACGAATTGAATCACTCAAAATTCCCCTATTTTCGGAAATTAAAAAATTTCGATTTTTTGCCATCATGCCAACTCCGATCGCCATTCTGTCTCCAGAGTGATGCAGAAATATTCGCTGTTAACCTCTCGTGATTTTCTCAAAAATCTTCAATTGCTCTATTTTTGGTAAGGATTTCTCGGAATTCAGCGCAGTTGCGGTACTCGCCACGGGGTTGAATTTCCGGTATCATAGAAACTTAGAGTCTTATTTGCAGAGAATCTAAATCAGTGCTAAAAAAGCCTGGATAACTTTAAGTTATTTTTCAAAAAAGTCAGTATGAATCAAGTTAAAAAAACTACAACCAAGCTGAATATATCGCCTGTGAAAGTGTCCGATCGCACTTTGGAACTCGGTAATCTTCCGTTGAGCGACCTGTCTTTAGAAATAACTGATGGTCAAGCTTTGAGAGAATTTAGTTTGGACGATCGCCCGCCGGCAACCCCAACAGCCACAGGCCGGACTGTCGAAACAAGACGCCAGAGGGTAAATGGCAAGACCTCCTGGGCCCGATCGCCTGTGGTTTCTACTGCGTTTCTCAAGTGGCTGCTAGAGAGTTTGACTCGATCGAAAGGTTGGCTGGGAGTTGTCACCCTGGCAGCAGTTTGGGGGTGGTGGAACAGTCAGTTACTGTTTTCTACAGGCCTGGGGATAGCAGCGATGATGCTGGTTTACCGAGGGCAGTCGTGGGACTGGCAATTGCTGCGGGCAAAAGGCGAGCAATTTTGGGAGGGCCCGAACCGTCGGTTCGTTTTAGCCGTCGGCACCGGCGGCATTGCTACCTTGGGCGCTTACATGAGTTTGGCGATTTGGGCGGACTCAAGCAGCCACTGGATGGCTTTGAGCGTGATTTTGCAGAACTTGGGCACGATCGCGATTGCAGGGCTGTTGCTGCGGCAAGGGTTGAGTCTGGGGGCCGCAAAAGATGAAGTGGCGCTCGATCGCATTCTGGCGGATTTGACTGATGCTGACCCCGTGAAGCGTTTGATTGCAGTGCGGCAAATGACCGATTTGGTGAATCAGGGTGGGTTTGGCCCTGTGAGTTCCGTCAAAAGTTCGATCGCCCGTTCCCGCGCTGCCGAGTGCTTTCGCCTGATGCTGAGTCGGGAACCAGAAGCTGTAGTCCGCAATGCCCTTCTCGAAGGTTTGCAGACTTGGGACGCTACTTATGGCTTTGTTGCTTCGGACAAATTATCTAAACTTATCTAAAGCTATTTTTAGATCGTCCGAGTTTACTTCCTACGCTATTGAGTGGAACGTAGTGGAAAGAGTCGGCTATCCCCCTGGCTGCCGAGGGTTCCCAGTTCAAAATATTAACGCTTGCATTCCAATTGCGATCGATATATCTACCACAAGCAGGACAATCATAAGTCCGAAGACGAGCGTGGCATATCTTTTTTATTCCCACAATTCGATCAAGTTTTAGAACTAGGGTACCATTGGTCTACTAGGATTAAATTTGCTCCATACATTTGGCATTTGTAATCGAGTTGACGATTGAACTCGTAAAACCCAAGATCGGATATTGCCCCGCCCGTTTGTGATTAGCCATCATCCCTTTTATATTCAAGTCTTCTATTTTGATGAGCTTGAAAGTCTTGGCTAAGTAAATTGTTAACTTGTGCAAAAAATCTTGACGAATACAAGCTATTTGTGTGTGAATTAGGCTAATTTTATTGTAGGTTTTGCGCTGGTTATTGGAGCCTTTTACCTGCTTTGACGCTTGACGTTGTAAAGTAGCAAGTTTGGTTTTCGCACTGCCTATCAACGGTTTTGGTGCGGCGTTGCTGATTCACGGTAGGAATTACCTTTTCGCTTGAAGTTACAAAACTCACCCTGCGAGGGCTGATCGCAATTGGGACATCTTTAATTCATAGTTAATGCCTAGGTCGATTCCCACGGATGCCTGAGATTGCTGAACTGGTAAACGTTCTGCATCAACACACAATGAAATAAACCAACGACTGCCTTATTTTGAAAGAGTAAAAGTTTGAGACACGTAACCACATTCTAGTGGCACACGCCAAGCCGAAACGTTCCCAATGTAGGAATCTTAATGGTGTTAAGCTGTTGTGGCATTTAAATTGTATGTCAAAAAAATTTAAAGTCTTGTGGGGAGTAGGGGTTGGGCGTCCCGCCCGCCCTGAATATACAATTTAAATGCGCGACAGCTTACCACCTTTTAGAAGAACTTTTGGGCTAGATGAGTCAACTGTAAAAGATTGACTATTCCGGCGACTGGCGAAGTTTGGATGACCTGCTTTCCCGGAACGATACCGAGTAAACGCATCTTTCCAGTCAATCAAAGCGTTTTGGTAGACTCCGCTAGACAACCGATTCATCCAAGCGAATTCAGGTTGCTTCTTGACGTGGTTGGTGAGAACTTTTTTGACTTCATTTATCACCTTCGAGTCCGAAAGCTTGCCCTCACTATATATTTGAGTTCGCAAGCTTAACCCGAAATTAAACACAACCCGCCTTCATCCTGCGTGTTTTGCCATCAAAGTCGCTTCGTTGTTATTCAATTTTAGCGATCGTTTGACGGCAAACATAGTTAGGGCTTGCTGAATATATCGATGGCACTTGACGTAGCCTGGGTTATGCGCTCGCGAGAGCGAGGGTAAAGTGCAA
>NZ_JAUBTF010000017.1:0-111088 GCF_036702355.1 Microcoleus sp. D3_18_C4 | reverse complement strand
CGTCCCCCCCGTCTTTTTTGGACGGGGGGGACGCCCATCCCACAAACTTGTGGAAGTTATTTAATTCTCATTCCTTACTTCCTTCCCCGTAGAAGATTATCTACTTCTGATTCTTCCTTCGCGTCCTTCGCGTCTTCGCGGTTCAATCATACTAATTTTTCCGACCCGCCAACAGTAATTAAACAACAAACAGATCGCCCAACGGTAAGGCGCATAGCTCGAAAGGCGTGATCGCTCCTATTGTCATTGGAACTGTTATGGGGCGATCGTCCCGTGCTTACAAAGACTCGCACCAAGCACGTTCTGCCGTCCAGTGTCTGTCTGAAGATTCATAAATCCTCAACCCATCCAACCCGGCATTCTGCATCATCTCCTCAACTTCATCCAGCGTAAATGCTGCTTGCAACGAATCGCTGAATAACTGTTTCTGATGCGCGTTGCAATCTCCCGCATACAGATTGACTAAATTATCCCTGATTTCCGCTTTTTCCGGTCGCAGCAAATCCCGCAAAAAAATTGCTCCCTGCGGCTTCAACACCCGTTTGACTTCCTGGAAAAACGGCAGCGGATCGGGCAAATGGTGGATAATGCTGTTAGAAATCACCATGTCAAAATAATTGTCAGGGTAAGGCATTTCCTTAGCATCGATTAATTCGAGACTAATTTGCGATCGCACGCCTGCCTTTTCCACATTTTGTGCCCCGACTTTTAGCATATTTGCCGACAAATCAATGCAAGTCAATTTCCATGCTGGCCGGAGTTGAGAAATTGCGATCGGAATTCTCGCCGTACCCGTCCCCGCATCCAAAACGTTTCCAAAAACCGGCCCCAACGCCGCAGCACTCTGAGCAAAAGCAGCATTAACCTCAGCAAAGTCCATCGAATCGTATTCGATCGCCTCTTCCAAGGAATCCATCACTTCCGGTTCCAAAACTCGCTGCATAAAATTTATCTCGTTATCTGGCATTTCTATATATGGGTTCAGTTTCGCCTGCAAAAGCTCGACTAACTCCGGTTCCATATATTTGTAATTGTCCGGGATTTGCAGACAAATAACTTTCTTGCCTTCGAGACTTTCGGGAAATTTGCTGCGAAGTCGATCGCCATGCTTCTTCTCCATCACAAATATCAAATCTGCCCAACTGACAAGACCCTCAGTTACTCTGATTCTTGCACCTTTTTCGGTTCCAGCCGATCGCACACTGTAGCCGCTAACATTCTCCCATATCTTCTCTGCAGTCAAACTTCTCCACTTATTCTGGCTGCACACAAACAATATCTTGATTTTATCCATTCAGACACAAATACAAAATTCTATGTTTATCGTGGCACGGGCGTCCCGCCTGTGCTTCCAAAGCGGTTAAAAATTTCCTTCTAATCTCCCCCCGCTGGCACCTTGCATACCACAAATCCTGTATTTTGTCAAACTTGACAAAATCTGCGTTACAATTATTAAACCATAAAATGCGGATTTTGCATAAACAATTGTACTTGTTACATTTGCAGAGTTCGCTAATTTTACGATTTTAAAAGCTTTCAGCGCTAAAATTTTAAATTAGTCATAATGCCCCTGGATTATGAAAATCGTACCACAAGCCTCAAAGCCAGTAAATAGGTAAAATAATTGAGAATGAAGTCAATAATTTTGCTCATCTTTAGATTTTCTTAAGATTTCAGCAGTCAAAATAGATCGAACATTTAAAACTAAATCGACTTTTAGATTGTTTTTGCTTATTAAATTAGCTGGAATTGCCCCGAAGATGGATCGACCCTCAAAAATAGATAGAGATGCTCGATCGCCCAATGGCATCCCACCAAACTCGATCGAACTCTGCTAGAATTAGTAAAACGAAGTCGTTATGAGTTTAAGTAAATAGCTATGACCAACGAAACCGTAGAAAACCTAGTAATTATCGGCTCCGGACCCGCAGGCTACACAGCAGCCATCTACGCCGGGAGGGCAAACCTGAAACCCGTAGTGTTTGAAGGCTACCAAGCCGGAGGTGTCCCCGGCGGTCAACTGATGACCACCACAGAAGTAGAAAACTTCCCCGGCTTTCCCGAAGGCATCACCGGGCCGGAACTCATGGATCGGATGAAAGCTCAAGCAGCGCGCTGGGGTGCGGAGTTATACACAGAAGATGTAATTTCGGTGGATTTGAGCCAGCGTCCGTTTACAGTGCGATCGGAAGACAGAGAAATCAAAACCCACACGATAGTAATAGCTACAGGCGCGACGGCGAAAAGGCTGGGGCTGCCTAGCGAACACGTATTTTGGAGTCACGGCATTTCTGCCTGTGCGATTTGCGACGGCGCTACCCCAATTTTTAAAGGAGTAGATTTAGCTGTAATCGGCGCGGGCGATACAGCAGCGGAAGAATCTATTTATTTGACAAAATACGGCTCTCACGTACATATGCTGGTGCGGCGCGATCAAATGCGCGCCAGCAAAGCCATGCAAGACAGAGTGCTGAGCAATCCCAAAATTACCGTGCACTGGAACACTGAAGCACTGGATATCTTGGGCGAAGCGGGCGGCAAAATGGACGGGGTGAGACTTAGAAATATCGTGACAGGTGCCGAGAGCGATTTGCTGGTGAAAGGATTGTTTTATGCGATCGGTCACACTCCCAACACTCAACTGTTCCAAGGTCAGTTAGAACTCGACGAAGTAGGTTATATCGTTACCAAACACGGTTCGGTAGAAACCAGCGTCGAGGGAGTTTACGCCGTCGGCGACGTACAAGACCACGAGTTTCGCCAAGCCATCACCGCCGCCGGCAGTGGTTGCATGGGGGCGATGCTGGCAGAAAGGTGGCTGTCGTCCAATGGTTTAGCTCAGGAATTCCGCCAAACCGAGGAATCCGAGCAACCCGTCGCAGCACCGGAGGCTCAAAAAGTACGCAAAACCAGCGCGAACTTTGATATCCAAGACACGCGCCACGAAGGAGGTTATGCTTTGCGGAAGTTGTTCCACGATAGCGATCGACTGATTGTGGTCAAATATGCCTCTCCGAGTTGTGGGCCTTGCCACAGCCTCAAGCCGATTTTGAACAAAGTAGTAGATGAGTTCGAGGGCAAAATCCACTACGTGGAAATTGACATCGAAGAAGATCCAGAAATTGCTGAAAATGCTGGCGTGATTGGTACGCCGACGATTCAGTATTTCAAAGACAAAGATTTGGTGGCTGAGCTCAAAGGAGTTAAGCCGAAAAGCCAGTACCGCGAGTTAATTGCCAGTAATTTGTAGAAAGGCAAATTAGCAAAGACTTTTTAACCGCTGATATCTGCGTTCATCTCCGGTTAAAAAGTCTTCCTATGGTTTTCGGTAAATATTGATATGCTGATGAAAACAAATCTGACGCACGAATTATCAATTATGGCTCAAAGCCGCCTCCGACTGCCGCGATTTCTCAACAGTGCCTCACCGTCAAGCCTGTCAATGAAAATGATGTGGGCAGGTTTGACAATAACTGCCGTGTTTATATTGGTAGCCACCTTGTCTCCAGCTATGCAAGCTTGGGGATGGCTGCAAAATCCTACGGAGGCTTTGATTAACCCCATCCACGAACCGCCGTCGGCGAATTATTGGTTTGGTACTAGCCGCAGCGGCTACGATGTGTTTTCCCGCACGCTGTTTGCTTCTCGGGCGGCTTGGCAAGTGGTGATTTTAGCCACATCTTTGAGTTTGTTTATCGGTGTGCCGCTGGGTTTGGTTAGCGGTTATTTGGGCGGTAAGCTCGATCGAGTGTTGTTATTTTTAATGGATACAATTTATACTTTGCCGGGGCTGCTACTTTCTTTGACGCTAGCGTTTGTAGTGGGAAAAGGAGTTTTGAATGCTGCGATCGCCCTGAGCATTTCCTACATCCCTCAATACTACCGCGTCGTCAGGAATCACACCGTCAGCGTCAAAACCGAATTATTTGTCGAAGCTGCGCGAGCAATGGGTGCTGACACTTGGACAGTGCTTTCGCGCTACCTGTTTCTAAATGTGATTCAGAGCGTACCTGTGCTGTTTGCGCTCAACGCTGCCGATGCGATTTTAACATTAGGAGGTTTGGGATTTCTCGGATTAGGACTTCCCGAAGCAACTCCCGAATGGGGACACGACTTGCGTTTAGCTTTAGATGCGCTACCTACTGGCATTTGGTGGACGGCTTTGTTTCCCGGTTTGGCGATGACTTTAATGGTGGTGGGACTGTCTTTGGTGGGGGAAGGATTAAACGAGTTTGTTAACCCCCGCCTGCGGAATCAGCAGTAATCTGTCTTGGGGTTAAATTAAGTTCGCAGTCAGGACTTTAGTGGTTATTCAGCAATATAACAAAAACTGAAGTCCTGACTACAAACACACGCTATAAAGAGATGGTAAGATCAGCCCGATTAATTAATTACTAAATCTTTCTCTCAATAAGGTTAATTCTTTCTAGTAAACCTTCGTTGGGTTGTCAATATAGACAGGGAGCGGAAATTTTTCTTGATAGCTTCATCCCCTAACGGTCAAGCCACATAATTTAAACCAGAGTAGAGGATAAAGCGAGACTCTGTGCTTTCGGAGGACACGCTGTAAATAATAACAAAATTTTGAGCATCGCACCAACGTCCTACCGTTCCATTGCTTTAAGTATCCTGAAGTTTAGGCCTTCTCTAACCATAGCAAGCACATCGCTAACTGGATAAATTTTTCTTCCCTGGCGGAGTTATCATCGGCAGGCAGTTGCAGCAACGTCGGCTGTGGCTTTTTTTCCGTCTGCTTGAAATTATCAAGACAATTCGGGAATCCTACCTACAATTGATGGAAGGAGTTTATTGAATCTTCACACTGTCACAATGTATTTAAAGGAATCGTGAAGTTATACTTCCGGGAGATGTCGAATTGTATTGTTTGTGAGACCCTGCGATCGCGCAAGTGCGAACCGAAAGCCAAAAATTTTAGAGAAGTCCGCAGCCCAGAGTTGCGCAGCGGGTTAACTCTCAGTAGAATTTATCCTGGTGGTTTTTGCCATGGACGCGACAAACTCGTGTCGAACTGCTTAAATAAGAATGTGACGTTAAGAACTTAATGTGATTTAACGTGAAAATTAAACCCAATTTCTGAGATTTGAGCTAACTTAACAATGAAAGCCCCTGTTGCATTACTCAACCCGCAACGCTTCATTGGGGGTCAGAGTCGGTCTCTAATCCAGAGTTACCGACTTAAAACTAAAGCTACGAGCTTTATTCAATCGCAGATTGCGTATGATTCAATTCAGGGAAACAGGGTAATGATGGGTGTATCTACACGGATTGTATTGGTTCCAATTTGGGCAACTCAAAAATTGTCTGCTAACTGTCTGGCCAACTACGCCGCAGCCGTTCACCCAGATATACGCAGAAAACAGGGCCGTTTGATCGTGCCAAAGTTTTTGCGGGCCGTTCTCAGGATTTAGCAGAGCCGGACATGAGTTAGTATTGTCAAGCTAAGCTGACAGAGTTTTCCTAGTTCTTGACCAACAATGGAAAACAACTTCCATTTTTTGTGAGAAAGGCTACAATCGGGAAGGTCTTTGCAAGATCCGATTCTCCCCGTTTGGTGCTTCAACCCTCTGCTGTTGCATTTGAGGCAGCAGACCGGCATCCAAGGTGGCGAAAACTTGCCGTGCAACTGTCATGTCTGACAACCAGAGTGAAAGCAAGGCGAATCAAAAGTTCGACACCTCCAATACAAAAGTTAGAGGGTTCCGTGCGGGAAAACTTGTACGGGTAAAAGCTCGAAGTACCGAGTAAAAAAGCCAGTATTTTTGGAAGTGTGATCGATCGCACTTCATGGTTTGCTTCTGGGGGCAAGGTATTGCAGATGATGTGGTAACTCGCTCCGAAAGAAAAAGCCGCTAGCTCAATTTAAGGTCGCGATGTTAAAATCTGCGATCAATTGAATGCGCTGACTGCTTCAAACCAGAACTCGAACCGTGACTCATAAAACAGGTGCAGTTTCGGTAACAAATTCAGCTAGCAGACCAAAAATCCCACTATTTCTTCCTGCGGGAATGTCAATCCTGGCTAACTTGTCTAAACTACAAACAGACACTATTCCACTGTTATTTATTCTTTAATTCAGGAGCATGAGGAAGACGGCATGATCCCAGCTAACACCGTACTCGCAACCACAATTACACCGGAAATGGAAACAATCGAGTTGCTTCGGGGCGCCGAAAGCGTTCTACCTGAGAGCGAGTTAGAACTCTTTATCGACGAAGAAGACGATCGAGAAGAATTCTTAGACTCTCAATCTGAGGAAGATCCTAAATCTGGCAAAGGCGCCAAAGCCCGCCGTCGGGCACAGGCAAAGAAAAAGCATTATACTGAAGACTCTATTCGTCTTTACCTGCAAGAAATCGGTCGGATTCGACTGCTGCGAGCTGACGAAGAGATTGAACTAGCACGCAAGATTGCAGATTTGCTGGAATTAGAGCGAGTTCGAGAACAACTGCTCGAAGAGTATAACCGCGAACCCAAAGACAGCGAATGGGCGAATGCTGTAGATATGGCACTTCCTGCATTCCGTCACCGACTCCACGTCGGTCGTCGGGCCAAGGAAAAAATGGTGCAATCAAACCTGCGTTTGGTGGTGTCGATCGCCAAAAAATACATGAATCGCGGTTTGTCTTTCCAAGATTTGATTCAGGAAGGCTCTTTGGGTCTGATCCGGGCCGCTGAAAAATTCGATCACGAAAAAGGCTACAAGTTTTCTACCTACGCAACTTGGTGGATACGTCAAGCCATCACCAGGGCAATCGCCGACCAATCCCGCACTATCCGCCTGCCTGTTCACCTTTACGAAACCATTTCGCGCATCAAGAAAACTACCAAACTCCTGTCTCAGGAAATGGGTCGCAAGCCTACGGAAGAAGAAATTGCTACCCGCATGGAGATGACGATCGAGAAGTTGCGGTTCATTGCTAAGTCCGCACAGTTGCCCATCTCTCTAGAAACTCCGATCGGCAAAGAGGAAGACTCACGTCTGGGAGATTTTATTGAATCTGACGGGGAAACACCAGAAGATCAAGTCTCGAAAAACTTGCTTAGGGAAGACTTGGAAAGCGTTTTGGATACTCTCAGCCCCCGAGAACGAGATGTACTGCGGCTGCGTTACGGCTTAGATGACGGACGGATGAAGACCTTGGAGGAAATTGGTCAAATCTTTAACGTCACTCGTGAGCGGATTCGCCAAATCGAGGCTAAAGCCCTGCGGAAGTTGCGCCATCCCAACCGGAACAGCATCTTAAAAGAATATATCCGCTAGAGTAATTTGCTAGCATCACCCAAAAGAGTGATTCGCAGTCTTTTGGGTGGGAGACCCCCCGCCCCGGTTTCAGCTATAGCTGTTAAATTTTGTGCGGCTAACAGCAGGGAGCAATTGGCTATTTGTGGCCCAAATCGTGCTGTCAAAATTTTGGGAGTCCGTTACGGAACTCCCAAGCTTTGCAGTGTCACAAAAGTCTTAACTAGAAAATTACATCACGCCCCAAAAGTGAAGCAGACCTTGACCGGAAACCAATTCGATGATGACAGCGGCAGAGAAACCAATCATCGCCAAACGACCGTTCCAATTTTCGGCTCCTTCGCTGAAGCCCCAGTTCCAAGCGTTGCGTTTTTGTTCTTGCATAGTGCGAACTCCTTTCGTTAACTTGTGTAAGGCTTATGTAAATAAATATAACATTCCTTGATAAAAATGCAAGCTTGTGATTAGTGACATCGGTCACAACGGTCGATCGACCTTGATGATTTTGCCTAACGAGGAAAAATAGCCAACTCGGTATCAGGGTCGAACAAGTGAATTTTGTCATGGGCGATGGCCAACCAAAGCTCCTCGCCAACTCGGATCGATCGCTCAGGAGGAACCCGCACTTGCATCCGCACGGCCGGGGCATCCGTCAAACAAACCCCCAAATAAGTTTCGTGTCCCAAAGCCTCTACAATTTCCACTTGTACTGAAATATTTTTCGTAGCCGGAGGGTTAATGCTCAGATGTTCCGGCCGAATGCCCAAAATTAGGCCTCGCCCGTCATATTGTTGTAGACTTTTAGCCCAAATATCGGGTAAAGTAAAGCGAAATTGCGGGTGAGAAATCAACAGCGGAGCACTAAATTCCACCGACAAGAAATTCATCGGCGGAGAACCGATAAACTCAGCAACAAACAGATTAGCCGGCTTGTTGTAAAGCTCTAGAGGTCGAGCTACTTGCTGAATCTGGCCGACCTTCATAATAGCAATCCGATCGCCCATAGTCATCGCCTCAGTTTGGTCGTGAGTCACATAAATAGTTGTAGTGCCCAACTGTCGCTGCAACTGCACAATTTGCGATCGAGTTTCCGCCCTCAATTTCGCATCCAGATTCGATAGCGGTTCGTCCATCAAAAACACTTCAGGATTCCTAGCCATCGCCCTACCCAAAGCTACGCGCTGCTTTTGCCCTCCCGAAAGTTGTTTTGGCAAGCGATTTAAAAGAGATTCTATTTGCAATAATTCAGCTACCTCTCGCACTCGTTTTCCTACAGCCTTTTCCCGTTCCGACCAATAGCGCAAACCCGGAGGCAACTTGCGAGTCGCTCCTCCTAAAAAGTCCTCAAACAAAAGATAAATAAGAGGATTTTTTAAAGAATTAGAAGCTAAATAATTAATAACCTCTTCTAGCTTATTCCTAATTTTTTCTATCTTCTGGCTGCTTCCTTCTTCTCCTTGTATCTTCCCCCTTATCCCTTCTTCCTTCTTCCCTCTTCCTTCTTCCTTCTTCCTTCTTCCTTCTTCCTTCTTCCTTCTTTCGTCTTTCTCCCTTTCCGAGCGACGCAATCCAAAGGCGATATTATCGTAAACTGTTAGGTGAGGATAGAGAGCATAATTTTGAAATACCATAGCGATATCTCGGTCTTTAGGAGGCAAATCGTTAAGGAGCCGAGCGCCAACCCAAATATTGCCGGCAGTCAAAACTTCCAAACCGGCGATCGATCGCAGCAAAGTGCTTTTTCCGCAGCCAGAAGGCCCCACCAACACCATGAATTCCCCGTCTTCGACCGTCAGGTTAATGCGCCGCAAAACGCTGTTAGACGCAGGGCGATCGGCTAGAGGTGAGACACTTTCTGCGACGGTGTTTGCTTCTTTTTCCTGTTCTCCTTGGCGGAGGGGAAAACTTTTGTAGATATTTTCTAATACAACTTGCGCCATTAAACAATTTTAGATTTGAGATTTTAGATTTTAGATTGGGCATGGGGCTTGCTCAATGCCCGATGCCCAAGGCCCAATGCCCAATGACTATTGACTGCTGATAACTTTGATGATTCTTTCACCCGGATTGAGGTCAAAAACTCGATCGCCCGCAGCATCTTTCCCCCAAAAAGCTATACCATCAATAGTCGATCGCAACAGGCGGCCAGAATTAGTAAAAAGTTTGACATCCGTACCCGGAACAGCCTGCAGCAACCCAACTAAAGCATCTTTAGGCTCTGAGAAACGAAAAGCTTGAGTGCCAATTTCCCCCCGGTTAGTAAGTCTGACAGAACCTGCGGGCATTCGTTTTGCCCAACCCAACTCAGAAAATAGCACCAGACTGTCGTTCGCGTCCAGAGTGATGCAACCCACCAACTCTTCCTGCTTCCGCAACCTGGTTACTTGAGATCCCTGGGCTGCGCGGCCCATTGGTGGCAATTGTTCATCATCAATCTCAAACCGGAGGACTCGGCCTCCTGAAGTTGCGATCGCCACTTGCTCGCCGACTTTACCCAGACTCGCACAGCGCAGCCGATCGTCCTCCTTGAGTTTAACAACAGTAACGCCACGATTAGTCAAATCAGCAAATTCCTGCATCGGCAAGCGCTTAATTTTCCCTTGCTGAGTCAGAGTTACTAAATCTGCCGCTTCCGAATTTTCCGGCAAAATAAAGTGTGCAACTGTGATTTCCGACAAAGCGCGACCGGCACTATCTTTAGTAGCACTCGGCGACAACAAACTAACGATCGGCGTTCCCCGGTCTTTGGCGCTACTACTAGGAATATCGGCCACTTTCAGTGGGTAAGCTTTGCCGTTAGGAGTTAAAACGACCAAAGTGCGATCGGTTTTCGTCAGATTTGCCGTCAAAATAAAATCTTCATTTTTTTCTAAAGCTGAAACCGATTTTTCGCGACTTTTCGAGCGTGGCTTTTCCCCAGTCGGCAAGCGTCGCACGTACTGCTTGTGCGAAAATTCAACAATAGTTTCCTCTGCCTCTATAACCGGCAATAAGCTAGGCTGAATCGTTGCCGGCGACAACTGCTTCACCGCAGAATTTTTCTTACCAGCAAATTGTGATTCGGCGTTTGCTGCGCGTCCGGTTCCATTGGCGAATTTAGTGCGGCGGGGGTCAGCGTACTTGCGTTTGAGCGAGCGAAATTCCTTCTTTAAAGCCTTCAAAAGTTCGCGCCTGTCGCTCAACAACCGCTGCAATTCTTGAATATTAGCCATCAACTCATCAAACTCAGACTGCAAATTTTGCCTTTCCAAACCAGTCAGCCTCCGCATAGGCATCGCCAAAATCGCATCAGCTTGACTTTCGCTCAAATTGAGGCGAACTTGCAAAGTTTGCTTAGCAGTAGAGCCGTCAGGAGAATTTCTGAGAATGTCGATCGCAGTATCGAGATTTGTCAAAGCCAACATTAAGCCTTGGACAATATGACAGCGGCGTTCTGCAGCTTGCAACTCGTAATTGTAGCGGCGGGTAAGAGTCACTTCCCGGAAATCCAGAAATTCCTGCAACAATTGTCTCAGCGTCAACTGTCGCGGTTGACCGTTGACAATTGCCAGCAAAATGGCCCCAAAATTTGTTTGCAGGTCAGTTTGTTGGTAAAGGCGAGCCAGAACCGCTTCTGGGGTAAATTCCCGCTTGAGTTCAATCACTACTCGAATCCCTTCGCGATCGCTCTCGTCACGCAAATCAGAAATACCGTCGAGGCGACCAGCATTTACCAACTCCGCCACCTTTTCAATCCAAGCCGCCTTATTTACCTGAAACGGAAACTCCGTCACCACGATCGCCGTTTTAGTACGCACCTTGCGATTACCTGGCACCTCTTCCACACCGGCCACACCCCTGACCGCAATGCTGCCTCGACCCTTAGTGTAGGCGTCAACAATGCCCTCTGTAGCGACAATTTCCCCTCCGGTTGGAAAATCCGGGCCCGGAATCAGTTCTATCAACTTCTCGTCGGATAGTTCCGGGTTTTCAATCAAAGCAATTAAACCGTCTACCACCTCTCCCAAATTGTGCGGCGGGATATTAGTTGCCATCCCCACAGCAATGCCCGTACAGCCATTGAGTAAAAGAAACGGCAACTGAGCAGGCAGCGCCGTCGGTTCCTGCTGCGAACTGTCAAAGTTAGCAGTAAAATCAACAGTTGCATCGCCGACTTGGGTTAGCATAGCTTCGTGGGCGATCGGTGCCAGCCTCGTTTCCGTATAGCGCATAGCAGCCGCCGGATCATTGTCCACCGAACCGAAATTGCCGTGACCCGCCAGTAAAGGATAGCGGCTCGAAAACTCCTGAACCATGCGTACCAGAGCGTCGTAAACCGATTGGTCGCCGTGGGGGTGATATTTTCCCAAAACATCTCCAACTACCCGGGCGCACTTACGGTAAGGTCGGTCTGGCGTCAGACCGAGTTCGTGCATCGCGTACAAAATTCGACGGTGAACTGGTTTTAAACCGTCGCGGACATCAGGCAAAGCTCGCCCGACGATCACACTCATGGCATATTCGAGGTACGATTGCTGCATCTCGGCGTGCAGAGGCGTAGAAATTACTTGCCCGGAAAGTAGGTTGAGTTGTTTAGCCATGAGTCCTTGTGTCCGTTAATTCCTGAGTGAAAACAGCCTCTGTCAATAATGCCGAGGTTCCCTGTCTCGATTTAAAAGTCTTTGCCGCAGGCGAACCGAAAGTTCGATCCAACCGCCCAGTTGAAGAATAAAAATAAACTTAACTTGTGAAAGCAGAATCAGAGTCCCGAAGACGGGCAACACTTGCCTCTTACTCTCCACTCTTACCCTAACCTCTATGTTGCCTTCATTTGTGCCTACCTGTCTATTTACCTTCTGCCGTGAGAAGGTTGATTCGCAGGAAAACACTGAAGGCCAGAAACTCAGAACCTAGTGAGGCTTTAGCTCTTCCTAGGAAAGCGTCACAAGGGACTTGAGTCCCCGTCAATCCATGATAGAATTTAATTGCAATTAGGAATAACCATCTACCCGAAGAAATATTCTATTCAGGAGAAACCCCAGATTGATCTCGTCTCAGTACAGCCGTAGCGTTGATCAAGCAGCAATGGTAGACGATCGAGCTTAGCGTATTGTGGCAAGCGTGATGGACTCCGAAAGTATTAAACAAGAAAAGTAAGCCCAATTGGAATACTTCTGGTAGTGGTACTTGTTCTGATCGTGTAGAGGCGACTGGACTATGAGTGAACTCCCAGTTTTGGGCTTATTCAACAATAGAGCGTTGCCATGACTCGCTGAGAGTGTCAAAAATGCCGATATTGATGAATTATCACTCAAAAGCTCTCCTGGCGATCTCTCCTAGTCTGACATCCCATTGATGAACGGAAGCGTCGATATTTTAAGCTGTTTTGAGGGGTTAAAACAGAGAATTAGGAATCTCCAACAATCCCCACCAATCCCCGCTAGATTCGCTACTCCGAATGCTGTGGCGACGGGAGTACGTGAATAAACATGGCTTGATTCTAATGAGGAAGAAGGAAAATAATTATCACACATTCCCGACTCTAATCCCAGTTCAAAAAATAATGCAACTGTAGGTCCGTGCTCCAAACTGATATCCAGTCAATCAGTTCCCATCTAAAATCTAAAATCTAAAATCTAAAATCTAAAATGGTAGAAGCCGGAGGCTTTACCGAAAGAGAGGATATTATAAGTCCAGGACGCACGGGTAGTCAGAAACCCGGTTTTTTCATAGCAATAGTTCGTTATAGCCGGCCGAAACGAGCAAAAACCGGGTTGCGCGGCGCCGTCCCGGCCTCCTAGATTGTACTAGAAACCTGCTACCTGAGAATCTTGAGGCTCTCACCAGTGCCAGGTCTAGTTATAAAAAACAACTAAACTGTCTGTGTGTAGTAGTCTAAATGATGGTACTGGATGCTTCTAGGCATCTGTAAACCCTCTCACAGCTAGTGGCTCAAGGATATACATACGGGTTTTGCAGGGTTCCCGGCTAATGGCGCTAAAAACTCTGCATTTTTGACGGGGAATGTACTCCCCGTGTCGTGTTCCTCTTTGGACTAAAGTCACAAAGTTTCTATACTTCCCATATTTATTTATGAAAACCGTTCTGATTGTAGAGGACGATTTGGTTAATGCTCGGGTTTTTTCCAAAATTCTGACTAAGCGGGGGGGCTTAGCCGTGAAGCACACGGAAAATGTTGAAGAGGTGATGCAGATTGCTGCCAACGGCGAAGCTGATTTGATTTTAATGGATGTGTCTCTTTCCCGCAGCGTGTACCAGGGCAAATCTGTTGACGGCATTAAGATTACTCAACTGCTCAAAGCTGACCCGCAAACGGCATCGCTGCCGATTATTTTGGTGACTGCTCACGCGATGGCTGGTGATAAAGAAACATTTCTGGATCAAAGCGGTGCCGACGGTTACATCTCTAAACCTGTGGTAGACCATCAAGAGTTTGTTAATCAAATCAAGGCTTTGCTGCCTGATTGAGTGAATCATACATGAAGAAGGAGTAAGAAGGAAGAAGGAAAAAGGAAGAAGGAAGAAAGAATTGTTTGTTTAAACCAACAAACAATTAAAACTCTAGAATTACAAAGTTTGCTTAAACTCTGAATCTTCCTTCTTCCTTCTTCCTTTCGATGTCAAGAAAGCACAATGCTATGAGTTCGGACTTGTAATTTGTGAGGCAAAATTTGAGATTTTTATGACGAGTGAAATCGAAGTGTGCGGCGCCCGTGGAACCAACTAATCCTCGTGCCTCGCGCAACGCTGTTCGCTCACTCATGCAATCTCAAAACTATGATTAGTCTTCGTCCTCATCGAAGTCAAAACCGATATCATCATCATCGTCAACATCTGATCCCAAGGCATCATCCTCAGTCTCAGCGACAAAATCGTCGTCATCAACCTCAACTTCCTCAAAATCCTCATCAGGCTCAAGATCAGACGGGCGCCCGATCTCAAAACCGCTCTCGATCGTATAAGCGCGGCGCGCAGTACGATCGTCAAGTACCACATCCTCCTGTAAATCGTGGATGTCGTCATCAAACACAGCACCATCAAAACCCGCATCCTGAACCCCAGCATCCTCATAGGCATTGAACCCAGTACCCGCAGGAATCAGGCGGCCGATAATCACATTTTCCTTAAGTCCGCGCAGCCAGTCAGACTTACCTTCGATCGCAGCCTCAGTCAACACCCGTGTAGTCTCCTGGAACGAAGCAGCGGAAATAAAGCTATCAGTATTCAGCGAAGCCTTAGTAATCCCCAGCAACACCGGAGTATAATCCGCCGGCGCTCCACCAGTAATTGACATCGCCTCATTCACCTGCTCAACCTGCCGCAATTCTACCAACTCACCGGGGAGCATAGTAGTATCGCCGCCATCTTCCATCCTGACTTTGTTGGTCATCTGGCGGACAATCACCTCAATGTGCTTGTCAGAAATATCCACGCCCTGAGACTGATAAACCGACTGCACCTCATTCACCAAAAACGTCTGTACCTGTTGGAAACTCTCCAAGGCAGCCTCAAAAGTAGACTGCCGCTCCTTGAGCACGTGGAAGAACACCTCCAGAATTTCGTGAGGGTTAGCAGGCCCGTCGGTCAAAGCTTCGGCGACGCCTACGCGCTGTCCGTCGGAAACGATCGGGTTTTGACCAGGCAACAAAGGATACTCCTCAATCCGGCCATCATCCTCAATCACCGCAAGTTCCACAACATCGTCATCCGTAACCACACGAGCCGTCCCCGGCCGCTTGGCTAAAATACAAGCTTCCTTCGGCTTCCGCCCTTCAAGAAGTTCCTCAATCCGTGGCAAACCCTGAATAATATCCCCAGTCTTTGCCCGCTCAAACACCAGAATCACCAAATTGTCACCCCGCTGCACCAAATCGCCATCGTCTACGTGCAGCACCGCACCAGCCGAAACCCGGTAAGGACGCGCCACTCTGAGCAAGAGTTTCGCTGGTTCTGTCTCCGACGCAGGTACAACCTTCACAACTTGGCCGGACTCTTCGAGAACAACCCCCGGAGCTATTTCGGTACCAGCTACCAGCAGTTGACCCGGACTCACATCCGGCGTACCTGCCACAGAGATCGAAATAGAATCCGCATCTCGCATCACCAACAGTCGGCGCACTGGTTCACCATGCCCCTCACGGATGCCTCGAACGATACCCGCTTCTTTGCAGAGAATCTCTGTGCGGGCGACTACTGCCCCAGGTGCGATCGACTGCCCATCTTCGACCAACAGCCGCGTGTGAGTGCTGCCTTGAGTCGGATCGGCAGACACGTCCCGCCGAATCACTAGCGATTCCAAAATCACTAGCTGCAAGCGGAAAGTCTTGGAAACTCGATCGCCCCCATCAGCCACAGCCATCGCCAACTCTTGCGACGCACTAGCGTCTTCAGGCGAACCCCAAGCCGGGCCCGAACCGTCCGCCCCAAAAGCCATAGCATCATCCTCATCCGGCAGCAGCTCGATATCCGCCGCCAGTTGCGGAGCTCCCGAACCTATTTCTAAAATAAGCTGAGTCCGCAGCAGTTCCAATCCCTCGACAGATTTGACGCGCTCCCCATCCTTATAAGGAAGTCGCTGCACCGCTTTCAAAGAGATTGACTCATTGAGCGCCGTTTGAGAAGGCACAGGTGGCTTATCCGGCACTGGAAACTCCACCACAGGCCGCAGCAGCAAAGCCGGGCCTTCGGGAGTTTCGATATACTCCGCATAGCCCAACTCTTCGGCAATCAAGCCAGGGAAAATCTCTTGACCTGCGTTGACGATTTGACCTTCCCCAAATGTTAGTGGCGGGCGGTCTACTACATGGAGTGTGCCCGGTTTGATCACAATTTCCCGGAGGATGTCATTTTTCTGAGTGATTTCCACTGCCCCGCTGGTTTGGCAGAAAATATCCTTAACGACTTCTGTACCGGCCTCAACGTACTGGCCGTCTTCCACCAGCAGCAATGAAATATCTTTATTTACCTCATGGCACTCTTCCGGTATCCAGAGCAGAGTGCCGCCTTTGACCACTTCGTAGCCAAGTTTAGCTTTGCCGCGCTTGTGGACTTCCACCCCGCCGTACTTGACAATGCCCCCTGTAGCTGTGCGGTAGCTGTCGTCGAGCAGTTCGGCGACGACTTCCCCGTTAATCACTTTGCTCCCAGGAGCCGTCTTCAGGGAAAACCGCTGCTTAGAAGATGTTTCTATCGTGTAGTGGTCGCGGCCGCCTGCACTTTCAGCTCGCACGACTGCTTGGTCGAGCAGGACTTGGGCGGTGATAATTTCAATTTCTCTGGGGTCAGCGATGCGGACTACGCCACCGTGTTCGGAGACGAGTTTAGTTTCGGCAATCACGCTTTCGGCCGGAATGCGATCGCCATTTTTCACTGCTGGTTCCGCGCCAGGGGGCAAGTTGTAGACCTCTCCTGAAAGAATCCAAATCAGCCCGCCTTTGCTGGCTGTGCGGGTGGTATTCCCTTGGCGGTCGGTTTTTTCTTCTGGCACCAAATCAGCAAATTTGGCTTCTCCGGCTAAGTCGGAAGCCACGTCTGTAGTCACTTTTTCCGTAGTTTTGCGGGCGGCGCGACCGACGATCGGCACTTCTGCCAAAACTTGACCGGGAATGGCACGCTGTCCGTCTTTGACCATCAGAGTAGAACCCTGGACGATCGCCAATTCAATTTTCAGCTTTTGATTTTTGGCGCCGGATTTCCCTTCTTCAAAACCGTCGCCCTCAAATACAAGTTTGCCGTTGTTTTCTGCCACCAGTGCTTCTTCGCCGTGTCTGGTGCGGAACGAGCGAGTACGCAAGTTCTTGAATTTCACTACACCGGGGAACGGTGCGCGTTCTTGTTTCGCGACTTCTCCAGTGAATACGCCGCCGGTGTGGAAGGTACGCATGGTGAGCTGGGTTCCCGGTTCCCCGATCGACTGAGCTGCAATAATCCCGATCGCTTCTCCCATGTCCACCATTTTCAAGTGGGCGAGACTCCAGCCATAGCAGTGCTGACAAACCGATCGGGTAGATTCACAAGTCAAGGGCGATCGTAAATACACCTCTGGCACCCCAGAATTACCAATTTCCGTCGCCAACTCCTCGGTAATTGGCTGATTTCGGACAGCTTTTTCGCTGCCGTAAGACACGATTTCCCCGGTTTTGGGGTGCACCACATCTCTGGCGAACACGCGCCCTAGCAGCCTGTCCTTGAGGGGAATCAGCACGGTTGCTCCGTCCGTCATCGGGCGCACTCGAATTCCCCGCTGGGTGCCGCAGTCCACTTCCCGCACAATTACGTCTTGGGACACATCCACCAACCGGCGAGTCAAATAGCCAGAGTCTGCCGTCCGCAACGCCGTATCTACCAAGCCTTTGCGCGCGCCGTAGGAAGAGATGATGTATTCCGTGACGGTGAGTCCTTCGCGGAAGTTGGTTTTAATTGGCAAGTCGATGATTTCTCCTTGGGGGTCAGCCATCAATCCGCGCATTCCGACTAGCTGCCGCACTTGAGAAATGTTTCCCCGCGCCCCGGAGAATGCCATCATGTAGACCGAGTTTAGGGGGTCTGTGGCTCGGAAGTTTTTGACTACTTCGTCTTTGAGGTCTTCTGATGTGCTGTTCCAGGTATCGATTACTTTTTGGAAGCGTTCGACTTCGGTGATTTCGCCTCTGGTGTATTTTTGTTCGGTGATGCGGATTTCTTCTTCGGCTGCATCGAGGAGCGATCGTTTTGACGGGGGCACTTGCAGGTCGTCTACGCTAATCGAAACTCCCGCTCGTGTCGCAAAGCGGAAACCCAAGTCTTTGAGTTTATCTGCCATTTGCGCTGTACGGGCCGTTCCGTAGTGCATGAAAGACCAAGAGATTAATTTTTTGAGCTGACCTTTGTCAACAACTCGATTGCGAAAAACAATTTCTTTATTTTCTGTCATTTTTCTGAGTAGTGGTAATTGGTAACTTTTACTGCCGTTCGACTTCGGCTCCCCTGAGCGAAGCCCAAGGTTTCAGAACGTAGCCGAAGTATTGGTAATTGGTAAGTGGTAAGTGGTAATTGATAAGTACAGCGACGGGAAAAAACAACGAGCCTTTTGTAGGGGCTGGTTTAGCGTATAAGGAACCGGAGCTTCGGCTAGGAGATGAATCGACTCACCTGCCCTTCCCATAATAAAGTTTATTTGCACCTACTTACTTAATTGGTAATTGGTAACTTTTACTGCCCTTAGACTTTGCTCAGTCACCGCGTCGCTGAAAGTATTTGTAAGTAGTAATGGGTGAATTTTCCGGTTGCAATCACTATTATTTGTTAGCGATTATTTCTCAGTTATTACCCATTACCTCTTATCAATTACCTCTTACCCCTTACCCCTTTCTAATTGTTAATTACCGATTCGATGGTTTGGTGATAGATAATCCGGCCCGGAGTAGTGCGAATGAACTGATTGAGAACCTTGCCCTCTCCGTCTTCCCGAACCCGGCGGAACTTGTATTCTTTCGTCACTATACCGTCGCTAGAGCGTTCCACCTTCAGCGGTTCTCCCTCTGGTTCTGCGTTTTCTATAGCACCTTGAAACCTCACCCACACATAAGAGTGCAAGTCAACGATTCCTTGTTCGTAAGCTACAACCGCGTCGGTAAGGTTGGAGAAATAGTGACCGGCTCCTTTTTGAGCGTCAGGATTCTCGGCTGTCAAGTAATAGCAACCGAGCACCATATCTTGAGAAGGAGTAACGATCGGTCTTCCGGTTGCCGGCGACATAATGTTGTTAGAAGCCAGCATCAGCAAGCGCGCTTCCGCCTGAGATTCCAGAGACAAAGGCACGTGCACTGCCATTTGGTCGCCGTCAAAGTCAGCGTTAAAAGCCGGACAGACTAGCGGGTGAAGCTGAATAGCCCTCCCGTCCACCAAAATTGGCTCAAAGGCTTGAATCCCCAAACGGTGCAGCGTCGGCGCCCGGTTTAGCATTACCGGGTGTCCTTCAATCACCTCCTGAAGCACGTCCCAAACACTGGGATCGTTGCGCTGGATCAGTTTTTTGGCAGCTTTGATGTTGTTGACCAATCCTTGGCGGATCAAGCGGTGGATTACGAAAGGCTGGAAAAGTTCGATCGCCATTTCCCTCGGCAAACCGCACTGATGAATTTTCAGTTTCGGCCCCACCACAATCACCGAACGCCCGGAGTAGTCAACCCGTTTCCCCAGCAAGTTTTGCCGGAAGCGACCTTGTTTCCCTTCAATGATGTCCGACAGCGACTTCAGCGGGCGGTTGTTTGCCCCCACCACTGTCCGGCCCCGGCGACCGTTGTCAATCAGCGCATCCACAGCTTCTTGCAGCATCCGCTTTTCGTTGCGGATGATAATCTCCGGTGCCAGAATTTCTTGCAGTCTCGCCAAGCGGTTATTGCGGTTGATGACTCTCCGATAAAGATCGTTGAGGTCGCTCGTTGCAAAACGCCCGCCGTCTAGCTGTACCATCGGCCGCAAGTCGGGGGGAATCACCGGAATCACATTGAGCACCATCCAATCGGGTTGAGAACCCGTAGCGATGAAGTTGTCAATTACCCGCAAGCGTTTAATTAACTTTGCCCGTTTTTGACCTTTAGCATTAGCAATATCTTCCCGCAACTTTTCCGCTTCACTTTCTAGCGGAATATTTTGCAGCAAAACTTGCAAAGCTTCAGCACCAATCCCCACTTCTACACCTGTGAGTGTGGAATCTTCGCTGTAAAGTTCGTCTTCTATTTCCAGCCAAGCATCTTCCGTGAGCAATTGCTTGTATTGCAGCTTCTCTGCATTACCTGCATTTAGGACAACGTAGGCATTGAAATAAACTATTTGTTCGACATCTCGCAGCGGCATATCTAACAGAATTGCCATGTAACTCGGGATGCCTTTGAGATACCAAACGTGAGCTACTGGAGCTGCTAATTTGATAAAGCCCATGCGATGGCGGCGGACGCGAGATTCAGTGACTTCAACACCGCATCTTTCGCAAACAATGCCTCTATGGCGAACTCGTTTGTACTTACCACAATGACATTCCCAATCTTTTGCAGGCCCAAAAATGCGCTCGCAAAACAAGCCATCCATTTCCGGTTTTAACGTGCGATAATTTATGGTCTCCGGTTTTGTCACCTCTCCAGTAATCTGACCGTTGGGTAAAGTTCTCTCTCCCCACTGTCGAATTCTTTCTGGTGAAGCTAACCCGATCTTGACGTAATCAAAGCGTTGTTCTATTTTAGCCATTCTTGACTCCAATTGATAATTTACAGTCGATTATTTGTGGTTGTTTATCTTTTTTGTTTGCTTTTTTTACGGCTTAAATCAATGTTATACTCCTCTATATGTGACGTGGTTTTTAATATCAGAGATGACACTTGACGATACTCCAAAGTCATCAGCGATTTTAGAGATTGATTCTCTACCTCTAATTCTTTTTCGTACCTCAAGAGCTTGCTCGAAAGTCAATTTGCGATCGAGATATCCACCCATGCGAGGAACTGGAACCTCTTCGCCTGATTCCTTCCAAGTGACGTGATACTTAATATCGTGTATGGTTTTGCGACCAACACTGTATTCGTGAGCTACATCCTTCACTCTCTCTCCTGCTACTAGTTTTTGCCGAATTTCTCGCACCTTTTCCCAATCTAATTTGGCATTTGAAAGGGGATGACTTTTGCCTTGAGTGCGTCCTTTCTTAGAAGCATCTAATAAATTTTGAGTGCGCGTTCCCCCCCAAAGGTGTTCTGGATTAATACAACTGGGAGTATCGCAGGTATGACAAGCATCTATTGAAGTCGGAACTGCACATCCTAATTTCTCTGCTAAAACAGCACGAGTAACTGATTGGGATTTCCCATTTTTAAAGTACCTGCCATAACCACCTTGACCATCCTTTGCACCTTGAAAAATTATGCAGCCGCTGTCTTGAATTTCTCCTACAAAACCGGGGGGAACTGTAGTGAAGTTATGGGGAATTTTTGCCTGAAGTATCTTAGTAATAGTGTCATACTGTACGCCATACTCTTTTATTAGGTGGCTTTTGGTGGTTCCAGCTAAATATTGACGCTGAATTTCCCGCAGTTGTTCGATCGATAGTTTACCAATACCGGGAATACTTTTGCGTCTGGGAGTTTTGCGATCGCGGCCCATCATATGCTGCGTATTCTCAGCCGCAGTTCCAGCTACGAGATGTGCTGGGTTGATGCAGCTTGGATTGTCGCAGAGGTGGCAAGCAAAATAACCGGAATCTATAAATCCTGGTATTTTTGATTCGAGCACTAATCGGTGGACTAATACCGTTTTGCCCTCAATCCACTTGCGCCCGTAACCATTTTTCAGCTTGCTCCCTTGCCAGTTAATACAGCCTGTCGCCCGGTCAAATTCTCCTTCTATTCCTGGGACAACTGTTACAATAGTCATGTCAGCGTCTCTCCTCTTAAGAGCGTTGATTCGCCTCAACAGTGTTCGTACCACTGCTGAGGCATTTTAATGTGAGATTGTCGATTAAAGATTAAAGAATTTAATGCTGTCAAAAAATCTTTAATCTTTAATCTTTAATGCCTAATCCTCGTCAAGTTCGTCACGAGAAAGCGATTCGTAAGTAGGCCGAGAGGGCGATCGCTTGCCCCCGGCATCTGCCATCAAATCCACCTCAACGTGCTCGCTGCCCTCGTCGGACGTATTTACCTTGTGCACAGCAATATCCAAGCACAAAGACTGCAACTCCCGCATCAGCACCTTGAAAGATTCCGGGGTACCGGGGCGCGGAATAGCTTTGCCTTTGACGATCGCATTCAGCGCTTCATTCCGTCCCTGCATATCGTCCGACTTGACAGTCAGCAACTCTTGCAAAGTATAAGCTGCACCGAACGCTTCCAGAGCCCAGACTTCCATTTCTCCGAACCGCTGACCCCCCTGCTGCGCTTTGCCGCCCAAAGGCTGCTGCGTTACCAGCGAGTAAGGGCCTGTGCTACGGGCGTGGATCTTATCGTCTACCAAGTGAACCAGCTTCAGCATATAGGCGATGCCGACTGTGATGGGGCGATCGAACGGTTCCCCAGTTCGGCCATCGTAGACAATCGTCTTGCCGGGGTGCTTTTCATTAAACACCCAAGGCTTGCCGGTTTTTTCCCTGGCTTCCTGCAGCTTGCCGTGTACGGTTTCCCGCGACTTTTCGGCGCCGTGCATTTCATCAAAAGGCACCATCTTGAACCGCATCGACAGATTTTCGCCCGCCCATCCCAGCAAGCACTCAAAAATCTGACCCACGTTCATCCGCGACGGCACGCCCAATGGGTTTAGCACTATGTCAACGGGAGTCCCGTCGGGCAAATAAGGCATATCCTCCATCGGCAGAATCCGGGACACAATACCCTTATTCCCGTGGCGGCCGGCCATTTTGTCGCCTACTTGAATCTTCCGCTTTTGAGCTACGTAGACGCGGACGACCATGTTGGCGCCAGGAGGCAGTTCGTCGCCCTGTTCGCGGGTAAACACCCGCACGTCCACCACGCGGCCTTTTTCGCCGTTAGGGACGCGGAGGGAATTGTCTCGCACATCGCGGGCTTTTTCGCCGAAGATTGCCCTCAGCAGTTTTTCTTCCGGCGGTTGGTCGGATTCGCCCTTGGGGGTGACTTTGCCGACTAGGATGTCGCTGGCTTCCACCCAAGCACCTTTGCGGATAATGCCCTGTTCGTCTAGCTGGCGCAGCGCGTCTTCGCCGACGTTAGGAATTTCGCGGGTGATTTCTTCGGGGCCGAGTTTGGTTTGGCGGGCTTCGATTTCGTATTTTTCAATGTGGATCGAAGTGTAGACATCTTCGTACACCAAACGCTCGCTAATTAGCATCGCGTCTTCGTAGTTGTAGCCTTCCCAAGGCATATAAGCTACGAGGATATTGTGACCCAGAGCGAGTTCTGCCCCTTCGGTGGAGGAACCATCAGCAAGAACTTGACCTGCTACGACTCGATCGCCCTCATAAATCAGCGGACGCTGGTTTAAACAAGTATCTTGGTTAGAACGCTGATATTTTTGCAGTTCGTGTTCGATGCAGCCAGCATATTTTTGCTTCCAAACCGAGGGCTGTTTGACTTTGAGATCGTCGTATTCCTTAATCAGGAAATGTTCTTCGCTGGAATTCGATTCGGCATCTACAGCCAGGGGTTTGACAATAATCCGGGTAGCGTCGATGTAAATCACCTCGCCGTCGATCCGGGAAACCACAACCATCCCGGAATCTCGCGCCGCCTGAGCTTCTAAGCCCGTACCGACGAGGGGCCGTTCTGGTTTCAGTAGCGGCACAGCTTGCCGCTGCATATTCGATCCCATCAGAGCTCGGTTGGCGTCGTCGTGTTCCAAGAACGGAATCAGCGATGTCGCTACGGAGACGATTTGCACGGGCGAAATCGCCATGTAGTCCACCTGCATCGGAGTGGTGGTAGTAAACTCTTGACGGTAGCGGACGGCTACGGTTTCGCCCAAGAGGTTGTTGTTTTCGTCGAGACTGATGTCTCCGGGGGCGACGCGCAAATCATCTTCTTCGTCGGCTGTCATGTAAACAGGGGCTTTGTCGCGCAGCACCCGTCCTTTTTCTACTGGATAAAAAGGAGTTTCAATGAAGCCGTAGGGGTTGACGCGGGCGTGGGTTGCCAAGGAACCGATCAGACCGGCGTTGGGGCCTTCTGGTGTTTCGATCGGGCAAATCCGGCCGTAGTGGGACGGGTGAATGTCCCGTACTGCAAACCCGGCGCGTTCCCGAGTCAGGCCTCCTGGGCCCAAGGCGGAAAGCCGACGTTTGTGCGTCAGTTCTGCCAGAGGGTTGGTTTGATCCATGAACTGCGATAGCTGGGAGGAACCGAAGAATTCCTTGATTGCTGCTACCAGCGGTTTGGGGTTGACCAGAGAGGCGGGGCTGAGGGAGTCGGCATCCGAGACGGTCATTCTTTCGCGGATGATCCGTTCTAAGCGGTTGAGTCCGACGCGCACTTGGTTTTGCAGCAGTTCTCCGACACTGCGGACGCGACGGTTGCCTAAGTGGTCGATGTCGTCGGTGGAGCCGATGTCGAATTCGAGGTTAATTAAGTAGTCGATCGCTGTCAAGATATCTTGCGATGTCAGCACCCGCATGGTATCGGGGACTGTCAAGCGCAATTTTTTGTTGAGTTTGTAGCGGCCCACTCGGCCCAAATCGTAGCGTTTGGGGTCGAAGAAGCGGGAGTGGAGGAGCTGTTCGCCCCCGGCTACGGTGGGGGGTTCGCCGGGACGGAGTTTGCGGTAGAGCTCCATCAAAGCTTCTTCTTCGCCGAATTGTCCTTCTTTCTCGATCGTTTTTTGGAAGTATTCCGGGTGCCGCAGGGAGTCGTAGATTTCGCCGTCTGTGAGTCCCAAAGCTTTGAGCAGCACCTGAGCCGATAGTTTGCGGGTTTTGTCGATTCTGACCCAGACTAAATCGTTTTTGTCTGTTTCAAATTTCAGCCAAGCGCCGCGGTTGGGGATCAGGCTGGCGTTATAGGAACGGCGACCGTTTTTGTCGGTTTCTGATTTGTAGTAGACGCCGGGGGAACGCACGATTTGGTTGACAATTACCCGTTCTGCGCCGTTGATGATGAATGTGCCGCGCTCGGTCATCAAGGGCAAGTCGCCGATGAAGACTTCTTGTTCTTTGATTTCCCCTGTTTCTTTGTTAATCAGGCGGGTGGGGACGTACATTTGCACCGAGTAGGTGCTGTCCCTGCGCTTGGCTTCGTCCACATCATATTTGGGGCGCTTGAGTTTGAAGTCTTTGCCCATGAAGTGGAGTTCCAGCTTTCCCGTGTAGTCTGTAATCGGGGAGAAGCTGTCGAGTTCTTCGATCAGTCCGGCTTCTAGGAACCAGCGAAAACTTGCCCGCTGGATTTCGATTAAATCGGGCAAGGTGAAGGCGAATTCTGTGTAATCTTTAGTGGTCATGGGGGTCCTTTTTCCGCAGTGGCTCTAGCTTTTTACATGGCGCCAAGGCTGGGCTTTTTTACCTTGTTGCGTTTTTTTGATTGATTGTGTGAGAGAATTTATATGATGTTTTCGATCGCCTGCCAACTGCTGCAACGGTTATTTTTGCTGGTGGCTCGCAGTATTTTTGTGCGGATTTTAGTTTCGATCGAGATGCTTTTAGCTCCGATCTCGTGGTATCCCAGGGTGAATTCCCTACACTTTTGACTCCTAAAATTGACTTGACAGCTATTGCCAAATTGCTGAGGTTCCAAGTTTCTTCTGATGTGTAAGTTTGAGGTATTGCGTGAAGTTTTGACCGATTCCGAAGGTTAGCGTACTCGCGTTGTGTTGGCCGGAACTGGGCGACATCGCAGTCGCGGATACTAAGCCAACGCCCGATCGGTTGGTTCTTTTTATTATAGGACGCAAATCCGATCGCAACAGGCAACGCCAAAAGAATCTCCAATAAAGGATGAATCCGGTTTTTCTGGCAGGATAGAAATGGGATTGTCCTGAGCGCTGGCTCCTAAATCGACCTGTTTTCCTCGTTTCTCTGTTCTGCTATAACTAAACTGAAAAGCCGAATAGCTGACAGGCATTTTCGGTTGTCTGCTGGGACAAAGTTAAGAGAGAAACTCCTCTCAATTTAGCAACTTGCTCGGCTACGTAGTAGACATAGGCTGGTTCGTTGCGTTTTCCCCGCTGGGGTACGGGGGCGAGAAAAGGGCAATCTGTCTCGACTAGGATGCGATCGCTATTTACCATACAAGCTGATTCTTGTATTTGCAAGGCTTTTTTAAAGGTGACTGTTCCGCTAAAACTAATGTAGAAACCTAGGTCTAAAAACCACTGGGTTTCTTCGGGTGTGCCTCCCCAGCAGTGCATAACTCCGCGCACTGGCCCGCGTGTTTGCCAAAAGTTTCTCAGCATTTGGGCCATTGGGGCGGCGGCGTCGCGACAGTGGATAATGACTGGTTTGTCAAGTTCCTGGGCGATTGCAAGCTGTGCCTCAAACACTTTAAACTGGTGTTCTCGATCGTCAGCTTTATAAAAGTCCAGTCCGGTTTCGCCGATCGCTACTACCCTAGAGTCCGAACTTGCTAATTCCCTAATCTGGCTCGCAGTCTCGTCTTTCCACTTGTCCGCATCTAGGGGGTGAAGTCCAACCGCAAACGAGACTTCTGAAAACTGATTGGCGATTGCTTGAATGCCGGCAAACTCTTCTGGCTCTACACAAGAATGAACCAGCCGAACTACACCAGCTTCGCGCCAGCGTTCTCGAATGGCTTCTAACTCAGATTTGTAGGTCTCAAAGTTGATATGAACGTGAGTGTCGATGAGCTGCATGGGGGAAGCAGATTAGAGGTGATACGGGAGAGTCCTGGTGGGATAGTGCGAGGGGGGAGTGAGAGAGTCTGGGAGTGGGAGTGGGAGAGAGTGTGTGGGAAAAATCTTCCGTTTTCTTTCTTCCTTCTTCCTGCTTCACGCTGGACTTCTTCACGCTTGACTTCTTCCCTCAACATCCATCCCTTCAATCTTGTACACTGCTTCGTTGCCGAACTTTCTGCTTCCTTAAGATGCTACCGATACTTCGTGCGGCTTGAGGGTTCTTGCCAAGCGGGACTTTTTGCGAGCGCCGTTGTTGCGGTGGAGTACACCTTTTTTGACAGCTTTGTCAATTTTGCTGTAGGCCTCGGACATTCGCTGCTGAACTTCTTGCATTAATTCCGGGCTCGGAGCTGCGGCGTACTTGTCTACGGCAGCGAAATATTTCTTCATCAAAGTTTTGACCGCTGACTTGTAAGATTTGTTGTACAAGCGGTTACGTTCGGCGATTTTGACTCGTTTGACGGCGGACTTAATATTTGCCATAGTTCAGTTGCTGGAAGTAGGTATTCATTGATACACCCTAGTCTCAAGACAGTCTCAAGACACGGGGATTTTGAAGGACAACCTTTTCGGGAGCAATCCGCAAAAAGCTTGATTTTTAAGGGCGGAGTGAGACAGCCACTCTCCATTTGCTCAGATTGAGCTGAGTCTGTGGCTACTTTTTGGCGACGCCCGCGCAATAATTTTTTATTGACTCATTTAACTGCCTGTTATTTACCCCTGACAATACCCAAAGGTATGACACGGATGTTAAGGAGGCGTTTTGCGGTGTTTCCACCGTCACGAGTTAAAGTCACGGTTTCTTGCGCGCAATTTTCAAGTATACAATAATTTGGCGTTTTTTTATAAAAAAATTATCAGGTGTGGGAAAAACTAATATAGCACCTATTTTGCTTAAAATCCAATTCTCTGAAAAATCCAAGTTAAGCTATAACAAAGAATACGGGTGATTTGGGCTTCGGCAAGAAGCACTTACCGAAGGTAGAAGGTAAAAAGCTGAAGGTAGAAGGTAGAAAGTAGAAGACAGCCGGATCTGAAGGTAGAAGGTAGAACGCAGAACCAAAATTCTCCCGCTCGAACACTCTCCCTCTCGGATATTATCGGGGTCGGACACTCTCCCCCTCTGCGTTCCCACCCTCTCCCTCCGCACCCGTTTCTCTGGCGGGCAATTCAAGAGAGAAGGTCGTGACTTGTCCTCAGTGTTGCAAAATCCTCGACAGAGATTTAAATGCTGCACTGAAGCCTTGGAAAATGCCGCAACTCTCGCGGTTTAAGCTTGTGGACTGGTGGTGGCCTACTTCTCTAGGAGAACCCCACAAAAATCCCCAATTGTCAAGCAAATGTTAGTGAAGTTATAGACGGCATTCCTAATCTCCATGCTGCGAATCATTACTCAGTGGGTTGAGGCACAAGCTGAACTGCGACGGATCTGCGATCGCACCCATGACGAACTTGTCGTTCACAAAGAAGCCACCGTGCGGGAGGTGCTGCAAGCTGTAAGGCGCAGAGGCGATCAGGCTGTGCTGCACTACACTGCTGAATTTGACCGCATGACCCTAAATGTGGAAGATTTACGGGTGAGTGGCGCCGAATTGGATGCTGCTTATCAGCAGGTGTCGAAAGAATTATTAAATGCCATCCGGCTGGCTTGCAAACAGGTAGAGGCGTTTCACCGACAGCGCGTACCCAAGTCTTGGGTGCAGTTTGGTGATGACGAGATTGTTTTGGGCAAACGCTACACGCCGGTTGATCGAGCGGGAATCTACATTCCTGGGGGTCAGGCGTCCTATCCAAGCTCGGTGATCATGAATGCGGTTCCTGCGAAGGTCGCCAAGGTGCCGAGACTGGTGATGTGTACTCCCCCCGGACAGGAAAAGAAAATGAATCCTGCGGTGCTGGTAGCGGCTCAGGAAGCGGGAGTTGATGAGATTTATCGGGTAGGCGGGGCGCAGGCGATCGCGGCTTTAGCTTACGGTACGGAAACTATTCCGAAGGTGGATTTAATTACTGGGCCGGGGAATATTTACGTCACCCTGGCTAAAAAGCTGGTTTACGGGACTGTGGGGATCGATTCTCTGGCTGGCCCGTCGGAAGTGCTGATTATTGCTGATGGTTCGGCGAATCCCGTGCACGTGGCTGCAGATATGTTGGCTCAAGCTGAGCACGATTCGATGGCGTCGGCAATTTTGCTGACGGCGGATTCGGTGCTGGCGAGGAAAGTGGTGGCTGAGGTAGACAGGCAGTTGGCAAATCACCCGCGCCGAACTTTAACAGAAAAGGCGATCGCCAACTATGGTTTAGTCGTAGTAGTTGACTCGCTCAAAGCGGCGGCGGAACTATCTAACGAGTTTGCGCCCGAACACTTGGAATTGCAAGTTGCAGATCCTTGGGCTTTGCTCGATCAAATTCGCCACGCTGGGGCGATTTTCTTGGGCTGCTCAACACCGGAAGCTGTAGGTGATTATTTGGCGGGCCCGAATCACACTTTGCCGACTTCTGGGGCTCCGCGCTATGCTTCGCCGCTGGGTGTCGAAACTTTTATGAAGCATTCGAGTTTGATTCAATATTCGCCGGCTGCACTTAAGAAGGTGAGTAGGGCGATTAATGTTTTGGCGGAAGCAGAGGGGCTTCCTTCTCACGCTGATTCGGTGCGGCTGCGGACTGAAAATGAGGGAAAGGGTGAGTTTTAGATGGTAGATTTAAGTAGATGATCGGCAAAATACATAGGTAGTCAAAAGCGAGTGAAATGCAATGAAAGGAAGCAATTCTCTGGTGAGTATGGTAGCTTTACTTTCTGTGACAAGCGGTCCAGTTTATTTGCACCTACCTAGTTACGCACTGCGGGCTTAAGAAAGCCGGTTTCTTCAAGTATCTTGCTTAAATGACGCAATTATGTTAAGAAGCCGGGTTTCTGGGTAGGTAAGAATGATGTTGGTGGGGAGCGGGAAATTGTCGAAAGTAGGCGACAATCAAGGAAAAATTTAAAGTCTAAATATCTGAG
Organism: Microcoleus sp. D3_18_C4; assembly: GCF_036702355.1. Classification (NCBI taxonomy): domain Bacteria; kingdom Bacillati; phylum Cyanobacteriota; class Cyanophyceae; order Oscillatoriales; family Microcoleaceae; genus Microcoleus; species Microcoleus sp. D3_18_C4. The sequence goes on along the minus strand of NZ_JAUBTF010000017.1, from coordinate 81,488 downwards.
ATTTAAAGGTGCATGGTATTGAATACTGTTTTGGTAGCGATCGACAATTCAGAGCTTGCAGAACGGGTTTTGCAAGTTGTAGGACAATTTCAACTAGAACCGACGGCAAAGGTGATTCTAGTTCATGTTGTGAGTTCTGGTACGTCGGATTTTGACGCGGTTGTCGATCGACCTCACGCTCAGGGAGATGAGATTGCTTATCGAGAGGTAGAGAAGTTGCTGCAATCTTATCAGGAAAAGTTGCCTTGCCAGAGCGAATTGGAGATTGTTTCGGGACAACCTGCAGAAGAAATTGTCCGTTTGGCTCATATCTATAAGGCCGATTTAATTGCGATCGGCTGTCGGGGTTTGACTGGTTTAAAGCGGATTTTGGAGGGCTCGGTGAGTGCTGAGGTTGTGGCTGAGGCTCCTTGTTCGGTGTTGGTGGTGCGGGCGAAGTAAGGGATAAAACCGCACAACCGCTGCAATGGGTAGAGTAGATATTAACCCAATTGCTGCAATCCCTTACTGTGCAAATTCTCCTCGATGTGCTGCATTTCCTTCATATCCTCACCCGCAATTATCCCGTAAATTTCCGTGTAGATTTTCCCGTATTTAACCTTCTCTAAAGCCGACAAGATTATCAAGTCCTTGCGATCGAGTTCTGGTTTCAGCGTGACAAGAATCGATTCCAAAGTCCCATCCATTCGCCAGTTACTGGAATATTGAGCCACCTCCTTTCCCAGCCCCAGTAAGGTATTGCGCTGTAAGCAAAGCGGAGTCGAGCCATTAACTCGGAAATTGGCATCAATGGCATACAACTGTCCCTCAGAGTCTTCCAGCACGTCGAAGCCAATAACGCCGAAATAACCCTGTTGGTGAGCATATTTACCAATAGCGGCAATCATCTCAAAAAACCTACTCATGTCGGTTTCGCGGTAGTGAATTAGTCCCCCTAAATAGCTGCCCTCTGGGGTGACAAGTTGGCTGGTAGTGCCGATAAGGGTGATATTTCCCGTTTTGCTTACATAGAACTGCACGCAATAGTTCTGCACTTCATTCTTGACGAATTCCGAGACAATAATCGTATCCAGCAACTTAATATCGAGATATTTCCTCACTTCCTGCAAGCAGTAGTTCAGATCGCTGGCGCTTTTGATAATATAAGTGCCTTCTCCAGAAAGTCCGTGGGATGTTTTAATCAAATAGGGGAATTGCTCTGGTAACTGAATGCTTTCGAGATTGACTTCGTGCAGATTGTAGGTTTGGTATTTCGGACATTGCACCCCTAATTCTGCTAGCGTTGCTTTGCTGAGTAAGTGGTAGTGGATGTCGGGATGGACGGCGTGTTTTTCGGGTTTGAGATTGTCGAAGGGAAATAGAGTCAGGAGTTTGTCAAAGCGAGCGCTTACGCTGAGATCATCGAGGTAAGTTGAGCAGTCTATCATCTCCATACTGCTGTAGCTGAAGCCAAAATGCTCCCGCCAATAGTCAATCAGCGAGTTCGGCGGCTCATTAATCACAATCCCTGGGATGGCATCGCCTAACACAGCCAGATTTTTCCAAGGTTCCTTCTGACCAATCTTGTCGAAAGAAGTTTTGGTGGCTTCACTGCTGCCGTCTTGAATAAAGTATTTTTTCCTGTTGGGGTAAGCAGCCCAACTGGCAGTTGCAGGGTAATTTAGGATGAACGCATAACGTGAATCTGTGATGTCTGGAGCAAACAAATCGGAAAGAGAATTACCCTGAAAGTAAGGAAAATCGTATGTGGAGTTCATAAGAAACCTTCAAGTCGAGTTTGAATTGAACTGTTTTCTCGGCCACTAAGTAGCTCGACATAATTAAACGTAGGGTGGGCAATGCCCGCCCTACAAATTGAAAAAATGTTTATTGATGTCCTGCTACTTAATACCTAAGAAACAAGATATTAGTTGCGGAATTTTAACCCTCTCCAACTAGAGAGAATGCAGCCTCAATAATTTCAATGATGGACGAGTTGTTTTTTCTTAGTGAACACAGCCACCTTGTCCATTTCTTCGGTTCTATAAGCACAAGCCATGTCGGTTGAGTTATGCGCCCAGCCAACCCGCCCTTGAGGGTCTATGAGGATACACCCAGCTTCTCCGGCCACCTTAGATGCCAGAGTCTCAATAGCCATCTGCGCTGCATCGTCTGGGTGCTTGCCGGACGCTAGAATGTCGATCGCCGTCTTAGCCAGAACTACTGGTATAATCGACTCGCCATCGCCTGTGGTCGAGCAACCGCCCTGTTGACTGTCAGCAAACAAACCTGAGCCGATAATGGCGCTGTCGCCGACCCGACCGGCGGGCTTATTCATAGTGCCGCCTGTTGAGGTACCGGCAACTAAGGTGCCGCTGCTGTCCAAAGCTACACAACCAACGGTATTGGGGCGGTCAATAACTTCTTTTTCCTCCTCCCACTCTTCCTGTTGCTCATCCGCGATTAAGTCTTCTTTTGTACACATCTCGGCTCCACTTTCTACCGCAAAATGTTCTGCGTGATCCGCTACTAAGAACATGGGTTTTTTATCCATAATCTTTCGCGCCACTGAGATGGGATGGCGCACGCCTTGAACATTTGCCAGGGCTCCCCAAGCTAATGAACGGCCTTCCATCATCGCTGCGTCTAGCTCTACCTCTCCCTGCTTGTTGAGAACCGATCCAAAGCCTGCGTTAAATGTCTGGTCAGCTTCCAGAACCCGGATAGCTGCCTCAACAGCTTCTGCTGCTGTACCTCCCCTTGTGAGCACTGCCCAACCAGCTTCTGCTGCTGCGGTACAGCCTGCATTGTTGGCTGCTACCTTGTCTTCGGTGATGGTTTTTGCTCCACCGTGAACAATAATACTCAGTACCATAAATTTCCTTGTTTTTATCTTAAGCTCTACTTAAAAATCCCTTATATTAATCAATTCTTAAGTAGTTTTTTCTGCCTCATAGTTTTATAGATTAGCGGTGTTTAATTTTGGGTTCTTCTATCTTCAGAGATAATTATTTTTGTCGAGTTTTGTGTTCCTTCAGACCTAGCTATTTACGAATTATTAATAGAGATTTGACCAAATTTATGTCAATAGTGTGAGGCAATTTGACTTCGAGTTAGTTAGGAAAATTGAAAGATTTAGGGAGTAAAGAGGGGTAAAACTTAAGGCGATGCACTACACATTAACAGGGAAAATGGGTAAACCTGAAGAATGAGACTTTGAGAGAAAATAAGTGCGATCGCGCTTCACATCACTCTGGATCTTTCTGTTTACCCGCAAAAGACTCCCGCAGTCGCAGTAAACTAGGCGTTTGCCCCAAAGTCAGCGCCAGCAGCGACACTCCCTCCAACGGAGACTGCACCCAACCGTCGCGCCAATACCACTCGTGAAAAATGAAAATGATCTCCCCCTCCAACAATGTAGCGATCGAGCTTTGGACTTTTATGATTAATCTAAATTGTGTGACCGGTCTTTGCTTTTTGTGCGATTTCTTAAAGTAGACTGACAGCGTTCCCAATAAATTTTAGCCACGCGATCGCCCTGATTCTGACGCCAACACTCGGCAAACAGCCGCGCCGCTTCAAATAACTTCCCTTCCGAGTAAATCGCCAAAGCTTTTGCAAACAATTGCAGCATAGCTAACTTGCCTGCTTTGATTTCTGGCGTGTCAGCATCAAAAACGCGATCGAGGTCACATAACAGCCATTCCATCAATCATAGCTGACGCAATAATTGTATAAGCCTGTACCCAAGCTTTTTCAGTTTCAGGTGTCCACTCTAAACCCATCTGTGCCTTCAGGGCTTGAATGAGTGCATTAGCGACAACAGGAAAATGTTCTACTACCACGCCATATTTGGCATGAGTTGCACCTAATCCTTTAGCAAAAACATTAATTAACTTAGGTTTCCGTAAATTTTCAATAATTATTTCTAAGCTTTGCCAAAGCTTTTCTTTTTGCTGTGCCATTCTTGTATTCATAAAAAGAGCTTTAATCTGAGAAGAACTATCAAAAAGTATTTCATAAAAGTGACTTACAAATTCATCTGATTGAGGTTTAACTAATGCTAAAGTTCTCTCTAATAGCTCGATATTTAAAGTGATAGTTTTTTGTTCACACCAGTCCCAATAAATTTGAGCAACCTGATCCGAAGGGCAAAGGTTTAAACATTGAGCAAATAATTCTGTGGCTTCGATAAACTTCTGTTGTCGATATAAGCTCAAACCTTGATCGAATAAATCTTTTGTGGCTAATTCACCTCGCTTTGTTTCCGGCAAGTCTGCCTCAAAAACTTCATAAATTGTGGATAACTGTACTTTTCCCTTAACAGTAATTTGAGCAATCATCCGCATAGCATAATTGCTAGGATTAGCTAATTTATTAAAAGTCTGCTGTGTAATCAGTAAAGCAACACCATAATTTTTTGTTAATCCTTCCACACGAGAAGCTAAATTCACTGCATCACTAATTACCGTTGTATCCATGCGATTTTGCCCGCCCACCGTGCCTAACATTAAATTCCCAGTATTAATGCCAATGCCAATCTTAATGGGGGCATAACCAGAATTAACCCGCTCTTGATTGTATACTTGAAGTTGATGCAGCATGGCAATACTGGCGTTTACTGCATTATCAGCATTACCGCTAAATAGCGCCATAATCGCATCACCAATATATTTATCAATAAAGCCATCATTTTCAATAATCGCCGATTCCATCCGAGATAAATAAGCATTAATAAACTGAAAATTTTCCTCGGGCGTCATACTTTCCGAAAGCGTGGTAAAGTCGCGAATATCTGAAAAGAGCACCGACATTTCTAACTGCACTTGGTCGCCCAATTCCACATCAAGGATGCTTGATTTTTCTAAAAAATGGAGGAATTGATTGGGGACGAAGCGCTCGTAAGCTTTGTTGAGTTGAAAAAGTTCATTGGTGAACCTGATCTGCTCTGTTTCGGCTTTTTTGCGCTCCGTTATATCTTGAAATGCTGCTAGTCCGTAGGCAATATTGCTCTGATTATCATAGATAGGCGTTCCCCAAACTTCGATGGGTACAACCTTGTCAGTCTGGTAGATTTCTATATCATTAACAGTAGAAATTTCACCATTTAATGCCCGTACTCCAGGCATTTTTTCAACAGGATAGGGTTCGGAAGTGTCAGCGGTATAGACTTGATAAACCTCTGCCAATTGTTCGCGCGTGGAATCAGGCGCAACTCCTTTTCCCAGAAGCTGCTGCGCCCTCTGATTAACGTAGTAAGGTGTACCACTGGGTTTGAGTACAAGTATCCCTACTGGCATCGCTTCTAGGAATTGAGTCAACCTCGTTTCATTTTCGCGGACTTCTGTATAAAGCTTAGAATTTTGAATCGAGATAGCTGCCTGTCCAGATAACACTTTTAATAATTCCACTCTTTCTGGCGTAAAAGCTCCCGCTGTCAGGTTGTTTTCTAGATAAACAATACTAATAATTTGAGATTGATTAATCAGCGGCACGCATAAAATTGATTTGGGCTGATTTTTTCGGATGTAGGGGTCGTTAGTAAATTGTCCCTCTCGGACAGCATCATCTAGTACCACGCTTTCTTGAGTGCGGGCCACATAATTGACAATTGCGGAGGAAAGCTTTTGACAAGTTTCAACGGGGATTGACTGCAACACGGTGACTTGTTCAGAATTTATTGTCCCTTCAGCTTCAATTAACAGCGTTCCCTGGCTGGATAAAATCAGATAACCCTTTTGCGCCCCTGCATTTTCCATCAAAATTTTCATCAAGCTAGACAGTAGTTTATCTAGCATTATTTCCCCTGAAATCGCCTGAGAAGCTTTCATCACCGTGGTGATATCTAAGTTGTTACCCGAACCAATGGCCGTCACTGAGGCTGTAGTTTTAGTGTTTTTTCTTCCCGATTGAATTGCCCCCAATAACTGGCGATATCGCGTTTCTAAATCTGTTACCTTCGCAGTAGCTCCCCATTGGACATAACAATAATATGCCTCAATCATGTGGATTTGGGCAAATTTTTCTTTGCCCCATTCTAGGTAAAATTTGGCGGCTAGTTCATTAGCTAGGGCTTCTTCGTTGAGGAATTGATTTTCTTTGGCTCCAGAAATGGCGCGATCGTACATTTCAATTGCCTCAGCTTTATTGCCCAAAACGCGATGTTTTTCTGCCTCAACCAAATACCATTTATGCAGATGATTCATGGGAGCATTTTGCGCCCACTGTTTCAGCGTAGTTTGATGAATTTCCACCTCAGCAATAATTTGAGCTTGCTCAATTGCTGGGCGGGTGGGAAAAAGTGCCAGGTGCGTCAGGGCTGCATAGAAATGGAAAATGGGAAGATGTAACAGTCCCGATGCTCCTATTAAATACTCCTTGGCTTGGGCGATGTAATCTAGGGCAGCGGTGTAATTCCCGAACAAGTAAGCAAGCAGTAGTTTGCAGATATAGGCAGTGGCGAGCCCAGAGAGTTCATTATTCTGCAGGTACTTGGGAATCATCACCGTTTCATCGTAGGCAGAGCCTATTAATAAATCCGGCCGGATACGGGTTTCCCTCAAGTTCTGCACTGTCTGCTGAGTCATATCCAAATAAACCCGACCTGAATATTGCTTCACCTGATCCAAGGCAGCACAGTAACCTGCTAGTTCGGGTTCCCAAGAGTCTAGTTCTACCCCACCAAAAAAGTGGGTATTAAAGTAAATACTGATGTTGTAGCCAGCGTATAGAAAATCGCCAGTTTCCATGCCCGCAGTATAGCCATCTTTCAGCGTTGGTATCACTGCCAAGAGAGCTTCTTGGCGATGCTGTATAAAACCTCCAAAAAAAATCAGAATTATAGACTTGAATTCCCGTGCATTGAACCGATCGAGCAATGAGAGTGCCAATTTACCAAAGCTATAGCCCGTTGTTGCCTCTCCCAAAAAGGCACTTAATACAAGCCCGTGAATCGCATAGCCCACTGTTGATGCGGGTGCATTCCCAAATTGGAGTGATAAACTTACCATCGTGGAGCTCAGTAGGGGTACTAAGTCTGGAATTCCCTGGAGAATGGGTGCAAATAACATTGCCAATATTGGCATAGCTGCCTGAGTCTGAGGATCACTCATCACAGGCAAATCGATTAGTTCCTCAATTTTTCTGCCGCTGAGTTGGCCCGCAAGGCTCTGTAGCGCTTTACCAATCAAGGCTTCGTCAGCTTCGGTAGGGAGTTCAACCCCCAATTGCCAGAGTGCATCTCTTGCTACTGCAATGGCTTCTAACGTCTTGCTCTGTGCTGTCTGTGCGACGATTTGAATTTCGTAAATTTTGATTTTGTCTAATATTGTCTGTGCATTCTCTAACACTTGTGCTGCCATCTCTTCCATGCCATCAAAGTCAGCATTCAAATAGGCGGCTTCGGCGGAGGCAACATAGAGGCTCAGGGTCAATTCATACTGACTTTGCCAACAGTTGACTGTTAGTAGATTAATGCCTGTTTGCAGATAGATATTAGCCGCAGCGTAGGCATTAGAATTTCTGGCTTTCTGTCCGACGTTGAAGTTAAGTTGAGCCAATGCTTCCCTTTCTATTGGTTGGCTGATTAACTCACTTCCTAAATTCAAATGCCCGACAATATCAAACAGTTTTTCCTCTGTTTGGATCTCGGAGGAATTTTGTAGGAGTAGCTCTCCTATTTTGAGATGAGTGGCTTGTTTTTGGTTTTCGGGAATTAATGAATAAGCTGCTTGCTGAACGCGATCGTGCAGAAACTTATAAGTTGGATTAGCAACAGACCCAGGAGGGAATTGAGCATCTGTTTGAAGGAAGCATTTATAGCCTTCATTAATGGGTAAAATGACTCCTTCTTGCAATGCTATCCAGAGTGATGATGCAGTTGGTTCTGGTAATTCTTCGCTGACTACTGCCAACGTCTCTAAATCAAACTGCGCCCCAATGCACGCGGCAAGTTTGAGAACCTCCTGAGTTTTGGCAGGCAACTTCTGCAATTGCACCGCCATAAACTCCACTACATCCGAGGCGTGGGCCAATGTAACTTGAGCAATATCGTATTGCCACCCCCCTTTACTTCCCCCCTTACTAAGGGGGGACACAGGGGGGTTAAAAATAATTTGACCATCTTCATACAACGCCTTGAGGAATTGAGTCGAGAAAAAGGGATTACCTTTGGTTTTTTGATAAACCAATTCTGTCAAAGGTTGAGAAGAGGATAAATCGCAAATCAGCGTATCTGCTACCAACTGATTGAGATCTGCTAAAATCAACGGTTGCAGGGTAATCGTATTCACCACTGCCCCAGACTTGACAATTTCATCCACCGTCAGCATAAACGGATGAGTAGGTGACACCTCATTATCCCGATAAGCACCCAATACTAACAGATGCCCCCTATCCTCCATTAAAAGTTGTAGCAATTTCAAAGATGCCGAATCCGCCCACTGCAAATCGTCCAAAAACATCACTAAGGGATGCTCGGCGGTGGTCAATACTTGCACAAATTTCTCCATAAGCAAATTAAAGCGATTTTGTGCTGCACTCCCAGACAGTTCTAGTGCAGGACTTTGAGCGCCAATGATGCGTTCTAATTCAGGAATTACCTCAATCAGCACTTGCCCACTGTCGCCCAATGCGGTCAGAAGCAGGGTTTTCCATGTTTGTAATTTATCGTCACTTTCTGATAATAATTGCCCCATCAATTCCCGAAATGCTTGCACAAATGCACTGAAAGGAATATTGCGCTGGAATTGGTCGTATTTGCCTTTGATAAAATAGCCACGCTGTCGGGCTATAGGCTTGTGGACTTCGTTCACTACTGCGGTTTTACCAATCCCAGATAAGCCAGCTACTAGCATCATTTCGGCGCTACCTGTACTGACTCGTTCAAATGCACCTAATAAATGAGAAATTTCAGTTTCTCTACCGTATAACTTTTCGGGAATCAGAAAATGGTCTGTAATATCTCGCCTTCCCAAGTCAAATTCTTCTATGCTATCGGTTTCTTGTAATTGAACCAGACACATTTCTAAATCATGCTTTATCCCCAAGGCAGTTTGATAGCGGTTTTCGGCATTCTTCGCCATCAGTTTACTGACAATTTGAGACACAATTAGGGGAATTTGTAGCTCAATTTCGTGCGTGGGTACTGGCTGTCTGGCAATATGGCAGTGAACTAGCTCTAAAGCGTCCTCTGTCTCAAAAGGCAGTTTTCCTGTGAGTAATTCATAAAAAGTAACGCCCAGCGAGTAAAAATCAGTTCGGTAATCGAGAGTACGATTCATCCTGCCAGTTTGTTCGGGCGAGATGTAAGCGAGGGTGCCTTCTAAAAAGTTGGGGTTTTTCAGTATCGGTGTTTCTCTGGTTAACTGAGTGGAAATGCCAAAATCAATAATTTTTAATTGTTCCGTTTGGGGGTTGTAAACAATATTTGAGGGGTTAATATCTTTGTGGATGATGTTGGCGCTGTGAATTTTGCCTAATGCTTCCGTGGTGGCAATAGCGAGGAGCAAAAATTCTTCAAGAGTAAACGAGCGCTGCTGCATCCAAATTGTCAAGGATGCGCCGCCAAAGTCCTCCACAAACATCACGAGGCTGTTTTGGTATTTTTGCAAATCATAAACCTGCACAACTCCCGGCTCTTTCAGCTCCTGGGTGATGCGGTATTCGGTGCGGTAGCGCACCAATTCTTGAGGTGTCGGGTAGCTTTCTTTGAGCAGTTTGAGGATAATCGGCTGGTTATCTGCTTCCCGAATGGCTCGGTAAACCAGAGAGTTGGCGCTTTCATAGAGAAGTGTCTGGACGGCAACGCCTGGAATAGAGAGCATATTGATTTTTATGGTAAAAATTAAAGCTAACTCAAAAAGCACCAGCTTTGTGTATAGAATAGCACCTTAAAAAGGAAAATTTTTTGTTTTTGTAACAAATGTTGAGTTTTTAATGTAGCGATCGAGTTTGGGACTGTTGCAATTAATGTAAATGGTGTAGCCTGTCTTTGATTTTTGTGCGAGTCACCAATGCAGACTCACAGCGTTCCCAGTAAATTTTAGCAACACGATCGCCCGGATTCTGACGCCAACACTCGGAAAACAGTCGCGCCGCTTCAAATAACTTCCCTTCCGAGTAAAGTGCCCTAGCTTCTGCAAACAATTCCAGCGTAGCTAACTTGGTCTGTTTAATTTCTGGCGGATCTGCATCAAACACCTCATAAATCGTCACAGCTTCGGATTTTCCCTTGACTTTTACCGTGTCTAGAGTGCGGATTGTGTACTGAGATGGATTTTTCAGGCGCGTATAAGTTGGCTGGGTAATTAACAGCGAAACCCCATAATTTTTTGTCAAACTTTCCACGCGAGAAGCTAAATTAACGGCATCACTAATTACTGTCCCGTCCATGCGATTTGGTCCTCCCACAGTTCCCAGCATCAAAGAACCCGTATTAATCCCAATCCCAATCTGAATCGGTGCACAGCCAGCGTTAGCGCAGTATTCATTGTATTCAGCGAGGCGGTGCAGCATCGCAATTCCCGCTTTCACCGCATTATCCGCCTCACCGCTAAACAGCGCCATAATCGCATCGCCAATATATTTATCAATAAACCCATGATTTTGATTAATAACAGGTTCCATACGAGAAAGATAGGAATTGATAAATTTGAAATTATCCTCCGGCGTCATAGTTTCCGAAAGCGTAGTGAAATCGCGAATGTCGGAAAACAACACGGACATTTCTAACTGCACTTGGTCGCCCAATTCCACATCAATGATGCTTGATTTCTCTAAAAACTGGAGGAATTGATGGGGAATAAATCGCTCGTAAGCTTTGTTGAGTTGAGCCAGCCTGCTTTCATTTTCGCGTACTTCTGTATAAAGCTTAGAATTTTGAATCGAGATAGCTGCTTGTCCAGATAACACTTTTAATATTTCCACTCTTTCAGGGGTAAAAGCACCCGCTGTCAGATTATTTTCTAAGTAAACAATACTAATGATTTGAGATTGGTTAATCAGCGGTACACATAAAATTGATTTGGGCTGATGCTTTCGGATGTGGGCGTCGTTGGTAAATTGTCCCGATCGCGCAGCATCATCTAGTACCACGCTTTCTTGAGTGCGACTCACATAATTGACAATTGCGGAAGCAAGTTCTGGACAGGTTTCAACGGGGATTGACTGCAACACGGTGACGAGTTCGTCATCGATTTTCCCTTCTGCTTCAATGAACAGTTGTCCCTGGCTTAACAAAATCAGATAGCCTCGTTGCGCCCCTGCATTTTCCATCAAAATTTTCATCAAGCTAGACAGTAGCTTATCTAGCATAATTTCTCCAGAAATCGCCTGAGAAGCCTTCATGACTGCGGTGATATCTAGGTGATTCCCCGAACCAGTCGTTGTCATTGCTACGGTAGTTTGACTATTTTTCCTTCCCGGTTGAGTTACGGCGAATAATTGGGGATATCGCGTTTCTAAATCCGTTACCTTAGCAGTGGCTCCCCATTCAACATAACAATAATACGCCTCAAATATGTAGGCTTGAGCAACTTTTGTTTTACCCCATTCCCAGTAGAATTTGGCTGCTAGTTCGTTGGCCAGGGCTTCGTCATTAACATATTTGTTTTCTTTGGCTCCAGAAATTGCGCGATCGTACATTTCAATCGCCTCGGCTTTATTGCCCAAAACTCGTTTTCGTTCTGCTTCCACTAAATACCATTTATGCAGATAATTCATCGGAGCATTTTGCGCCCACTGTTGCAGCGTGCTTTGATGGGTTTCCACTAAGGCAATAATTTCAGTTTGCTCAATTGCTGGCTGTGCGGGAAAAAGTGCCAGGTGCGTCAGGGCGGCATAAAAATGAAAAATGGGAACAAAAGCTGATCCAGATACTCCCATCAAATACTGTTTGACTTGGGAAATGTGGTCTAGGGCAGCCGTGTAATTGCCATAGCAGTAAGCAAGCAGCAGTTTGAAGATACAGGCACAGGCGATCGCCGTGAATTCATTATCCTGATAGTGCTTGGGAATCATCACCGTTTCATCGTAGGCGGAGCCTATTAACAAATCCGGCCGAGTATGGGTTTCCCTCAAGTTTTGCACCGTCTGCTGAATCATATCCAAATAAATCCGCGCAGAATATTGTTTCAACTGCGCCATTACCGCCCTATAACTTGCTATTTCTGGTTCCCAAGTGTCTAGTTCTACACCAGCGAATAAATGAGTATAAAAACAAATATATATGTTGTAGCCAGCGTCTACAAAGTCGCCGGTTTCCATACCAAACCTATAGCCATCTTTCAGCGTCGGTATCGTTGCCAAAAGAGATTCTTGGCGATGCTGAATCCAACCACCAAACAAAAGTAGAACTGTGGACTTGAATTCGGGTACATTCAACCGATCGAGCAATGAAAGTGCCAATTGCCCAAAGCCATAGCCCGTTTCCACCTCTTGTAAAAAGGCACATAACACCATCCCGTGCATCGCATAACCCACCGTCGATGCGGGCGCATTCCCAAAAGAGAGTGATAAACTCACCATCGTGGAACTCAACAGGGGCAGCAAACCGGGCATTCCCTGGAAAATGGGTGGAAACAACATACCAGACAGTTGCATAGCTGCCTGAGTCTGTGGATTTGTCATCACAGGTAAGTCAACCAATTCCTCAATCTTTCTGCCGCTTAGTTGGCCCGCGAGGGCTTGTAGCGCTTTGCCAATCTGGGGTTCATCAGGTTCGGCAGGGAGTTCAATCCCCAATTGTAAGAGTGCCTCTCTTGCTACTGCGATCGTTTCTAACACCTTGCTCTGGGCTGTCTGAGCGGCAATTTGAATTTCGTAAATTTTAACTCTATCTAAAATTGTTTGGGCTTCTTGCAAAACCAGTGCTGCCATCTGTTCCATACCATCGAAGTCACCATTTAAATAGGCAATTTCAGCAGCAGCAACATATAGATTTAGTGTCAATTCATATTGAGTTTGCCAGCAGTTGACTGTCAGTAGCTCAATTCCCGTTTGTAGATAGATATTTGCCGCTGCGTAGGCGGTAGAATTTCTAGCCTTACGTCCAGCTTCTAAGTTTAGTTGAGCTAAGGCTGAGCGTTCACTTAATTGATTGATCAACTCAATTCCTTGATTTAAATGCCCCACAAGATCAAAGATTTTTTCTTCTGTTTCTATCTCGGAAGAACTTTGTAGCAGTAACTGTCCTATTTTCAGATGAGTGGCTTGTTTTTGGTTGTCGGGAATCAATGAATAAGCCGCTTGCTGGACGCGATCGTGCAGGAACTTATAAGTAGGATTAGCAACAGACTGATTCGGGGATTGAGTATCTGCTTGAATGAAGTTATACCCTTCTGAAATCACTAAAATGAGTCCTTCTTGCAAAGCTTTCCACAGCGCTGATGCCGTTTGTTCTGGTAATTCTTCGCTGACTATTGCCAATGTCTCTAAATCAAACTGCGCCCCAATGCACGCGGCAAGTTTGAGAACATCCTGAGTTTCGGCAGGCAACTTCTGCAATTGCACCGCCATAAACTCCACCACATCCGAGGCGTCGGCAAATTTAACTTGATTAATATCGCACTGCCACCCCCCTTTACTGCCCCCCTTACTAATAGGGGATTGAGGGGGGTTAAAAATAATTTGACCATCTTCATACAAGGCCTTGAGGAATTGAGTCGAGAAAAAAGGATTACCTTGGGTTTTTTGGTAAACCAATTCTGTCAAAGGTGTAGCTAAAGATAAATCGCAAATCAGCGTATCTGCTACCAACTGATTGAGATCTGCTAAACTCAACGGTTGCAGGGTAATCGTATTCACCACTGCCCCAGACTTCACAATCTCATCCACAGTCAACATAAACGGATGAGCCGGTGATACCTCATTATCCCGATAAGCACCCAATACTAACAGATGCCCCGTATCCTCCATCAATAGTTGTAGCAATTTCAGCGATGCCGAATCTGCCCACTGCAAATCGTCCAGAAACATCACTAAGGGATGTTCTGCTTGGGTAAATACTTGCACAAATTTCTGCATTAGCAGATTGAAGCGATTTTGGGCGGCACTCCCCGACAATTCTAGTGCAGGATTTTGAGCGCCAATGATGTGTTCTAATTCAGGAATTACGTCAATCAAGACTTGCCCACTCTCGCCTACTGCGGTGAGAATCTGGGTTTGCCATCTGTGTAACTGAGCGTCACTTTCTGATAATAATTGTCCCATCAATTCCCGAAATGCTTGCACAAATGCACTGAAGGGAATATTTCGTTGAAATTGGTCGTATTTGCCTTTGATAAAATATCCACGCTGTCGGGCGATCGGCTTATGCACTTCATTCACTACTGCGGTTTTCCCAATCCCAGAAAAGCCACCTACAAGCATCATTTCTGCACTAGAATTACGAACTCTTTCAAAGGCATTTAATAGATGAAAAACTTCGGTTTCTCTGCCGTATAACTTTTCGGGAATCAGGAAATGGTCTGTAAGATCCAGCGTTCCCAAGTCAAATTCTTCTATCCTATCGGTTTCTTGTAATTGAACCAGACACATTTCTAAGTCCTGCTTAAGACCCAATGCAGTTTGATAGCGATTTTCCGCATTTTTTGCCATCAGCTTGCTGACAATTTGCGAGACAATTAAGGGAATTTCCGGCTTGATTTCGTGCGGGGGAACTGGCTGTCTGGCAATGTGGCAGTGAACTAGCTCTAAAGCGTCTTCTGTCTCAAAAGGTAGTTTTCCTGTCAGTAATTCGTAAAAGGTGACGCCGAGGGAGTAAAAGTCAGTGCGGTAATCGATAGAGCGATTCATCCTACCAGTTTGTTCGGGTGAAATATAGGCTAAGGTTCCTTCTAAAATGTTGGGGTTTTTCAGGGTTGGCATTTCTCGCGTTAGCTGAGTGGAAATGCCAAAGTCGATAATTTTGAGCTGCCCGGTCGCTGGATTAAATACTATATTAGAAGGGTTAATATCTTTGTGGATAATATTGGCGCTATGAATTTTCCCTAAAGTTTCAGTGGCAGCGATCGCAATTTGCAGAAATTCCTTGAGGCTAAACTTTCGCTGCTGCATCCATATTTTCAACGATTCCCCGCCAAAGTCCTCCACAAAAATCACGAGGCTGTTTTGGTATTTTTGCAAGTCATAAACTTGCACGACTCCCGCCTCTTTCAGCTCTCGGGTGATGCGGTATTCGGTACGGTAGCGTAGCAATTCTTGAGGTGTCGGGTAGCTCTCTTTGAGCAGTTTGAGGATGAGCGGTTGGTGATCCGCTTCCCGAATCGCCCGGTACACCAGAGAGTTAGCACTTTCGTAAAGCAGCTTCTGGACGGCAATGCCTGGAATGGACAGCATATTTATTTTTCTGGTAAAAATTAACGCGCCGTCAGAACACACCCGGTTCGTTGTGTAAAGAATAGCGCTTTAGAAAGGAACAAATTATGTTTTTATAACACACTCTTAGTTTTTCGGCAGCGAAGTGGCTTTCAGGTGGTCTGGCAGAGTAAGGATAAGGAGTTATCATGCGACGTACCTAAGCCTTGTTAATTCTCAACTCCATGAATTGTCCCCGTTTCGCTTCTCCAAACATGGTTAAAAATTGTGCCACCTCCAGCGCTAAGCAAAACTTTAAATGTATATATTGTCACAGGCAGTTTGTTTAAAACCCCAGACATCAAAGGATTTCAGAAGAAATAAAAAAATTGAGCGATCGGCTTTTATTAGAAAAAATATCTTGAGTCGCGATTGTCAAAGTCACGAGGGTGTCCCCCCGCTGGTTCCAATACTATGTGTTTTTCAACAATTAGTATCAGTCCTCCGGAAAGTTCAAGTAAAGTCAAAAAACCAAGGCAAGCTAACGATCCAAAGTGATGAAATGTGGTCGTTTGTAGGCAATAAGGGTAACAAGCAGTGGAAATAGCTGGCGATTGATGCCTTGACCAAAGAAATTCTAGGGGTTTATAGCAATCCTACATGAGTCGTAAGTTTTTCACCCCACCCCAACCCTCCCCTTAGTAAGGGGAGGGAGTAAGAAATTCACAAATGATGCGAGGATGGCTATATATAGGAAGTCTAGTTGAAATGGGTGCTAAAGGTTTTTGGGATTCCCTCCCAGGAGTTTACAGACAATGTGCCGTCTATTATACAGATTTTTTGGTCGCATATAAAAAAGTTTTGCCTCGCCAGCGACACAAATCTGTCGGGAAAGATACGGGCAAAACTTCTGATCTCTAAAGATGCAAGAACTCCCTGATGTACAGGATATCTCGCTATTGTTGTAAGAAAGAGTCTTTCCTAATCTAAAAAGCTCTCCAATCGTGTGGGAGCTTTGTGGTATTTTATTCATCATTACAACGCTTCTTTATCCCTAAAAGGATTAAGAATTTTTCGTTGCTATGCAGGACTACCAGGCTTTGTTCTGATGATTTTGGAGAGTGATTTATCTACTTCCTCTTACCCTTCCCCGCTACAAACTCCCGCAGCCGGAGTAAACTAGCCGTTTGCCCCAAATTCAGTGGCAGCAGCGACACTCCCTCCAACCGAGACTGCACCCAACCATCGCCCCAATACCACTCGTGAAATCCGTCAATTCCCTGACTCAATAACAGCCGCAGACAATTGTGCTCAACAATATCAACGTGATGCTGAACTGCCACGGGGCCCAGCCAACTTGTAAAGGTCAAACCTTGAGCAAATTCTTCCGGCAAACCGCTACACAACTGCTGCGGCCACAGCCATTGCTGCAATTGACTCGGACGCAACAAGCTGTCTCTAATCGCTGTTTCGGAAGCTTCAAGCTCAATCCGCAGGTTGCTTTGTTGAAAGTTACCGAGCATAAGAATTTTAGATATAAGTGCAAGTAACTTTAATGTAACTTATTGGACTGGTTCTAACCTCTTAGGGGCGGGCAAGATGCCCAACCCCTACTCCCCACAAAAACCAAATGCACTCTTTGTGGAACAGGCCGGAAAGCCTGTTCATGTCCGGGCGCGCTAGAAGCCCAACCCCTACTCCCCACAAGCAGAAAATTCATTCTTTGTGGAACAGGCATCTTGCCTGTTCTTAGAAAATAGGGCAAAATGTTCGATCGCACATCAACGTCCATAACTGTTCCAAAGCACTGAAAAATTTAAGATCTTCGATCGCACCTACTGCCCCAGACCCGATTTTCGTATCGAACTGTTAAGCTCTGTTTCATTTCATTGAAATCTCCCCTGCTTCACGCCACCGCATCCAAAGTCCGTGATACCATCACACCTGAGTAATGCCTATAGAAAAAAACTGGAGAGAAAAGCTTTGACACTAAGGGTTGCAGTAGTAGGTTCAGGCCCTGCGGGTTCTTCCGCCGCCGAAACATTGGTAAAAGCAGGCATCGAAACATACCTATTCGAGCGTAAATTAGACAACGCCAAACCCTGCGGTGGGGCGATTCCCCTGTGCATGGTCAGCGAATTCGACTTGCCGCAAAGTATTATTGACCGCCAAGTCAGAAAAATGAAAATGATCTCCCCCTCCAACGTCGAGGTGGACATCAATATTGAAAACGCACACGAATACATCGGTATGTGCCGCCGCGAAGTGCTCGACGGCTTCATGCGCGATCGCGCCGCTTCCTTGGGTGCAAAACTGATTAACGGCACCGTTCACAAATTAGAAATTCCCGGCAACAATACAGACCCCTATACTCTCCACTATGCCGACCACTCCGACGGCAGCGCAATGGGAATTCAGAAAACTCTGAAAGTGGATTTAGTAATCGGGGCTGACGGCGCTAACTCCCGCGTAGCAAAGGCGATCGACGCTGGCGACTACAATTATGCGATCGCCTTCCAAGAGCGCATCCGCCTGCCAGAAGATAAAATGGCTTACTACGAAGACTTAGCCGAAATGTACGTCGGCGACGACGTATCTACCGACTTCTACGCTTGGGTGTTCCCCAAATACGACCACGTAGCCGTCGGTACCGGCACGATGAAAGTCAATCAAGCCAGCATCAAAAAGCTGCAAGCAGGCGTCCGCGCCCGCGCTGCCAAAAAACTGATGGGCGGTGAGATTATTAAAGTGGAAGCTCACCCCATCCCGGAACACCCGCGTCCCCGCCGGGTTGTCGGCCGAGTTGCTCTCGTAGGTGACGCCGCAGGTTACGTTACCAAGTCTTCCGGCGAAGGTATCTATTTTGCCGCCAAGTCTGGCCGGATGTGCGCCGAAACTATTGTGGAGATTTCCAATAAAGGCGCGCGCATTCCGACTGAAGAGGAAATTAAGATTTACTTGAAGCGGTGGGATAAAGCCTACGGCATTACTTACAAAGTTCTCGACATTTTGCAGCGCGTGTTTTACCGTTCCGACGCTACTCGCGAAGCTTTTGTGGAAATGTGTGCCGATCGCGATGTGCAGAAACTCACATTCGATAGCTACTTGTATAAGACAGTAGTACCAGCTAATCCATTCATTCAGATGAAGATTACCGCCAAAACCATTGGTAGCTTGTTGCGCGGCAATGCTTTAGCGCCTTAATTCCCTGCGGCTCCAACGCACTTAGTATAAAAAAAGCGGGCAGTCATAAAACTGCCCGCTTTTTTTTCGATCTAAGATAACGAACCGCGAAGGCGGGAAGGAAGAGGAAGAAGAAGAATTGTTAGTTCAAGTTCAACTGCACTAAGGTATCGGGGGCGAGGAAGTGAGAAATGTGATAAGCCCGCTCTTCTGTTTTTAGCAGGATTTTTTCGTAGAGGTAGCGCGTAGCTCGATCGCCCAAACTTTCTGCTTGTCCTGCTTGACGCCGCAGCAAACCGAGGATAGCTTGCTCTGCTGCCAAATCGTGTTCCAGCATTTGGCGGCAGGAATATACGCCGTCGGCTTCCGGATCAAAACAGCACAGCTCGGCTAACTTGCTAAAGCTAGCTGCCGGTATGCCGCCCAACCCGTTTAACCGTTCGCCCAACTCGTGGACGCTATCTTGAGCTTCTCCGTAGCTTTCTTCAAAGAATTTGTGCAAGGAGTAAAATTCTGCCCCTTCCACCACAAAATGATGTTTTTGATATTGCAGGTATAGAGCCTGAAAACTGGCCAGCAGCGCGTTCATTCCTTCACAAATCGGTGCTGTGACTGAATGTTCCAGTAGAACTGGGTTTTCGGCTATGTGGCCAAACGGTCTCAATGCACTCTGAGTCTCAGCCATGTGTGTTCTCCTCTCAATAGGCAGTTTTGTTGCCAATAGAGTCAGTCTAGCACTGTAAATTTACCAGTCAAGCAGAGTCTGCCTCGATAGTGGAAGATTTTATAGAGTAGGAAATTTTTTTTGTAAACCTATTGAGAATTATTAGCAGTTGGGTTATGCTTGAACAAGATCCTCGTTATGAGCGCTTCCTGAAAGTGGGGCGAACCTTCTGAAGGCAGAAGGCAGAGGGCAAAAGGCAGAATTTTTCAGGAAGGGCTTTTGATCATCTTTGATGTTCTGCTGAAATCTGGCTTTTAACTTCTACCCGCTACCATTGAGGGTAAAAATTAATGCAAATTATTACTGTTGTTACAAAATGAATCCAGCAGATCCAGAATTAGAAGTTTGTGACATTGTGCAAGTTAGTTGGCTAGATAGGTGGCAAGTTTACAAACGCTTGCAAGAACTAGAAATTCCCTGCTGGTGTGCGGTTGACCAACCTTTGCGGGCAAAAGTCAATACTGTTAAACAAGCGGCTCAGTTAATGAGCGTGTTGAGGCAAGTCAGTGCCCCTCGATGCGAACTCGTGCAGTGGCTGGAATACTGCTGGCAAAGGGGCTAAAGGAAGCAGGAAGTTAGGGAAAGAGCAGCGTACAAGATGTAACGGATGTAACTGATTTAAAGGAGTTATAACAATGTATAAATCTGGCAAGCACGTTTCCGAATTCAACTTAGAGGGAGAAATCCTCGGCCTGATTATTGAAGATGGCTGTAAACTTAAATATTTGCGAATTAGTAGCGATCGCGGAGTAGAATATCTTGTTAAACTTGGCAAGGAATTGCGGGCATTTCTGTCGCCTATTTTGACACCGGGGTTGAGAGTTCAAGTTGTAGGTGAGAAAGAACTCAATTTGAAAAACGGTAAAATAAAACTTAAAGCTCGCAGCCTCAAGCTGGCTCAGGGTAACAACGATCAATCGCCAGAACTGCTCGACTCCACCAATGGGCCTGTTGCGGTATTGACATCGGACGATGGCGCGATCGGCAAAAGCGAATTCACCTCTCCCACTGTGGCTCAAACTGTAAAAGCTCCGGCAAAAACCCAAACCAAAATATTAGTATGTCAAAAATCCGACTGCCTGAAGCGGGGCGCTGGAGGAGTCTGTAAAGCTTTAGAAAATGCTTTGAATGCGCGCGGTTTAGAAGACAAAGTGACAGTACAGGGAACCGGATGTCTCAAACAGTGTAAAGCGGGCCCAAATATAGTTGTGATGCCGGACAAAACTCGCTACAGCCGCATTGCACCGGCAGAAGTTCCAGCAATCATTGACAAACATTGTGCAGTGGTTAAAGCTTAGGCGATCGCACGCATACCGAAACAGTGCGTTAGACATCAGGAAAAATTATTTTGATAGGACTCTGGACCAAAAACTCACTTAGGGGCTTCCTTCGGGAGAATATCTAAGGATAGACTGTATCTGAGACCCTGTGAGTATTGGGATAAAAAGCCATGTCAGAAGCTGATCTTCGAGCCCATCAGCACCAACCGTACCCTGCTGTTCCATCCGATACCGAACCATTTCAGTCAGATTTTGCTGCTGCTGGGGGTTTTGAGCCGATCGCCCCCGATGCGACAGACACTCCCGCAACGGTTCCCCAACAGCCAGAAGAAGACTGGCAAACAGTAGATTTTCCCAACGCCATCAGCGTAGATGCAATTCCCACAACACCTGAAACAAAAAATTTGCCATCTCTGACACAGCCGACTGAGGCGGGCTCGCCCCCGATTTCAGAGAATCTAAAAAATATGCTTGGGAATGCCGAACAGGCCAAGGGCAAAGGATCAACCCCAGTCACCCTCATGCAAGCGCTGCACGAATGCAACCGCGACCTTTTGCAGCGCATCGCCCAGCTAGAAACAGCTCTCGAAGAGTCCCAAAAAACCTTGCAGAATCGCGAAGCTTTGCTAGAACAGCGGACTGCAGAACTCGAAAATACTCAAGAACAATTGACGCGGCTGTTTGGCAAAGTGGAAGTTTCCCATCAAACCCTCCAAAGTCAAGAAATTTTAGTAGAAAATTTAAGAAGTCAGTTGGCAACCAGCCAAGTCAGGCTAGCGACTGTTGAGCGAGAATGTGCGTCTACTGTGCAGCGCTACAACGAACAGTTACAGCAGTTAGTAGCCACAGAAAATATTTGCAGGGAATTGCGAGCCCGCTTGCACCGCCAGCAGCGCCACACTCTGCAATTCAAAGCTGCCTTGGAAAGAAGTTTGGACAGGCCGCAGGTAAAGTCACCGAGGATTGAGCCGCCTGACAATAATCTGGACACCGCCAGCGCACAATTAGAATCTTTGCTCGCGGCGGTCAAAAGCTCTCAGATGCCTGTGCCGCCAGCCTTCAACGCTTCCCCTGTCCAACCTTGGTCGGAACCAGAAGAGCTTCCAGAGGTAGCCGCTGCTGTTGAGGCGATCGAGCCTGAATCCCCAGCCCCTCTAGAACTCAACAAATTAGCACAAGTATCCGCCATTCAATTACAGGAGACCGAAACCTACCAGCCTCATGAGCCGGCAACTGACTCGGCCGAACCGGTTGCGGAACCTGAACTGCCGATGGCTGAGTCTGAACCCGAAACTGCTACCAAAGTGGACGCCCAAGAATTGGCCAGGGCTTTTCAAATTTTGAACTCTGTTGAAACCTTTGGCATTCAAGAAGTGCGATCGAGTGTGGCAAAACCTACAGCAGTCCCCCAACCAGACTGGCTGAGCTTGATTGCCAGTCCGCTGCGGGCTTCTAAAAAACGCCGATCGCTAGCTGAAATTGAATTGCCGAGTTTTCGATAGCGAACAGAAGTTGCTAGTTTTGAGTCCACACTCAAAACTCAACACTCTTTTCTCCCCTTTCCCATGCCATAGGTGAGAGCATAGCTGGTAGCCAACAGCCACAGCCAAACAGCCGGATACCGGGGTTCCAACCAAGGCTGTACCCTGCGGGCGAAGCTGGGAAGCCATCCGAACAGCAAACTGGCCAAAGCCAGCAGAGTAAAATTCAAGTAACTTCCCAGCCAGCGCCAAATATCCCCCAACGTGACAAAATCTAAAATCCACAAGAGGAGAGAAGGGTTTTTTCCGGCTGCTTCGATCGCCAGTCGATTGAAAGTTAGCCAGTCGGTTCTGTCTTTAATAAAAGTTTCAGCTACAGCGAGTTTTTGTGCTGCCAAAATACCGAAAAAGGTATTGAGAATTGAATTAATTCTTTGGGGTGGCAAACTGCTCCCGGTAGGAACCATCATGCCTTTAGAAAATAGCCATGTTACTGAAACATTGCTCTGGTAGGCGCGAATTTGGTTTAAGTGATTTGCCGTCAGCAAATTGTGCTTTAAAGCAGTATCCAAAAGGTCTGTTAAGCGGAAAAGATTGCGGACAAGGGAGCCGAAGCCTGTGAAAACGAGGGGAGATTGCAGAGATGCTGCGTCGCCGATCGAGACTAGGCGATCGATCGCCACGGAGCGATCGCCGCTGTTGCTGCTAAAATGCCCCGGAATATAACCAAAGGTCGGTTTTTTCCACACCAATTTATCGACATCGCAGCGACGGTATTCCGGCAAAATTGCGAAAAAATCCTCGTACATTTCCAGCAAAGAACCGGGGTTCTCTGGATGTACTTGGTGGTAGTGAAATAGATAAACTGTCAGTTCTGTGCCGGCGCCAGGAAACAACTCCCAAATGAGCTGGCGTCCGCGGGAAACGTCCCCGTGAGTGTGGAGTACATCCCCGTACTCGGAATCCCATACTCCCGGCTCAAATCCTCCGTCGATGACTGCTCCCACTGTCGGACAAACGCTGTCAAAAGTCCGCCCTTCGTTCAATTGCCAAGCGATGGGAGAAGCCGAACCCATTGCATCCACCAGCAGCCTTCCTAATGCAGTGCGATCGGCTTTTGTCGGCAAGTGGTGGCCTTGAACTACTACTTTTTCCGCTGCAACATCGGCTCTAACAAAGTCAGTTTCATCCCAGATTTCTCCACCAGCTTCTGTTAGCTTAACTCCCGCTAAATTCAGCAATTTCTCCCCGTCCAAAGCTACATTGAGTACCTTTGGTGTGTGCAGAACTGGCGCTTGAGCCACGGGCGGATTGTTAGCATCAAAAAACTTGTTGTAGCCATCTTTATATTCTCTGGCAATCAAAGTTTCTATTTCTGCCGCAGTAAATAAACCCAAATCAATTAAGCTTTGAATTTCGTCCCGTGAAATATTCCACTCGCGATTCATTCGCCCGAAAGGCATTCGTTCAACTAGCAGCACCCGGTAGCCCAATCTCGCCATGACTGCGGCGTGAATCACTCCCAAGGCCCCGCCAATATAAATTAAGTCATAAAAAGTATCGCCAGAATCAGACACCGAAATCGTGTCTTCTGCCTTCTCCCCTCTTCCCTCTTCCCTGTTCCCTCTTCCTTCTTCCTTCTTCCCTGTTCCTTCTTCCTTCTTCCCTCTTCCCTCTTCCTTCAAAAACACTACTTGTTTTGGCGTTTGAGGATTGCGAGTGCCTTCGCGCCAACGCTGTTCCCACCAGTAGACGCGCTTGAGGTCGTATTCGCCTTGAGGCATTTTTTGGAAGTATTTGACGGTGAGGGGGTAATAGGGGGCAAGAGCCTCAAAAATTGACTGTTTGGAGAGGTCTATGACAGGGGGTTCCCGGTAGCGATCTGGAAACTTGTTTCTTACAGCAAGATTCAGAGCTTCCAGGAACTTTTTTTCTCCCGCAGGCGCCTCTTCTAGACGAAAGACTTTTAAATAAGTGGTGCGCTGCAGTGACCAGACAAAAGTGGAAAGTTCTGTCGCTCGCCAATTTGGGTTTCCTGAATTGGTGTCAGCCAAGGCGGGTTTTGGATTGGCATTTTGAGTTCCAGACTTGAGAACCTCGGCTGTTGTGGCTGGTGAAAGCAGGCGAAAGCCGTCAGCAGTAATAATTTTTTCTCCGATTCCGGGATCGAATTCGTGCTGCAACCAAGTGCAGACGGCTGCTGTATCCGGTGTCGGGACTTCTAGATAAAGAATTTCTTGCATGATTAGGCTCTCAATTCTGAATAAATTAATAAAGATGGGGGAGTTGACAAGGGAGCAAAGTAGGCTATACTCCCGAATACTTATTTAGTTTTAAATAAGTTTACAATGTTCTCAGATTTTTAGGTTTTCGATCGCTCTTGCTCTCGGTTGGCCCGCAGTGGCTGAATATCTACTCCTTTCGGTATGCACTTCTATGAATTATCCCATTCCTACGAATCCTCAAGAAATGATTGCTTTGCGACAGCAGCCGCTGAATGAAGAATTGGTGGCGTCGGCGATCGCGGGTGTGATTCAAATAGCTCGATCGCGATCTCAGTCTTTGGATGAATTGAAGGCTGAAGTACTCGCGGACGACAATTTGCTCGATTTTGCTCAGAGGCTATGGCTGAGCGACATTGTGGCTCAAGCTTGGAACAATTTGCCCTAAATTGTCAACATCCAAACCACCCTCCCGAACGATCGCGTTCGACGGGGAAGGAGGAGCGATCGAGCCGGCGACAACAAGCTGATGAAAGCTAGATTGTCCCGGAGAATTTGTGATATTGTAAAAATTATGGTTAAGTCATTGTTCAATTTATCTCTATTGAGCAACTTTCATAAATTGGCTCCCAGTTTCATAGGTTAGCTGCATCGATCAAATATTTTAATATGCCAATAATTTTACTAATATTATCAATGAAATAATCATTTAAATCAACTTCCATAATTTGATTCCTAAGCCGTAAAAATTTCCAATTGGTTCCTGTTGTGACCACCCCATATATTTCGGAAATGTTATTGTTTCTTCTTTCATTAAAGATTTGAGCGGCAATCATTTCTGCCATACATTGTGGAAGCCCAGCTTGGATATTATCATTTTTAGCTTCTACTAAGGCGACAACAGGGGCTTTGATTAGCAGTTGTTCGGGAGAACGACTAATCATAAAATCACAGAAACCCGTCAATCCTTTTTCTAAATCTACATTAAACTCTTTTCCGGAAAAAAAGCTAATTTGATACTTAAACTGCTTTCTAAGTTCTACTAAAATAGGTGTGACAATTAATTCTGAGCGAGCTTTTTCGGTATTAATTGCTAAAGCTAAAGAAATGTTGTCTTGCAGAGTTTGGCTGAGAAGCTCGCTATACTCGGCTTCGGGTAAATGGGCAAAAATACCAACTTTGTCAGCAATGGTTATGCCAAAGTTGGTTTCAATCATTTCTAGGTTTGTGAATTGGCTGTATGACATTTTTATTATGAGACCAGGAAAAATTGACCATCAAAAATGAAAAAATATTGTTGTTATTTTAACATATTTCATGCTCGTTTTCAAAGTAATTTGGTATGAGTAACTTGGCGACTAACGCAACTCAACTTCTCGCTTGACTTCTGCCAAAACTCGATCGCCCCGCGTCAACCGGTATTCGGCCCGCCAAACTCCGGGAGTCAGAGGAGAATTTGTACTGTTTCTTTTGCCGACATAACCCAACCAAGTACGGCTGGGGGCTTTAATTTCATTGGTCTGCTCGGCAATGGTTGTGCCGTTGGGTGCAAATAATTTGTATTGTTCGCGATCGCCCTTGAGCACTCCGTAACTTTGCACCCAAAACAACAAAGCGGGACTGTTTGCAGGGAGTTTAGTCTCGGAAAATTGTCCTTCCCAGACAGCGTTCTCGTCCGGCGGCTTATTGGCAAAACCGGCCCTAATTAAACCTGTGGAAACATAGTCTAGAGGCTTGTCCCAAATTGGATTGCGGGCGATGTTGCAGCCTACCTTCGCGTCGGGGCCGACAAACGGATCTACGGGCTTGCCTTGATAGCGAAAAGTTACGTGTACGTGGGGGAAAGATGCCATCCCAGAGTTTCCCACCATGCCCAAAACTGTGCCTTTTTGTACCTGCGTACCCGGTTTGACGGCAACGCTGCCTTGACGGAGGTGGCAGTATTGGGCTTCCCAACCACCGCCGTGGTCGATTACCATGCCGTTGCCGCATTCTGTGCCTGCGATGTTGGCTTTTTCTGTTTCATTTTGTAAACGCCGATCGACCACACCATCTCGCGATCGCAAAACTTTACCTGCTGCGGAGGCAATAACTGGCACTCCTTTTGCCATTGCTTTGGCGTCGGGAATGGCAAAATCTGTGCCGTCGTGCCCGTCGTAGGTTTGGCGCCCGCAGCCAAAATCGACGGCGGTGGGGCCGGGTTCTCGATCGAAATACAGCAATACAAAACAGTCTTTGCCTAGGGTACAGTCGATCGGCTTACCGAATTGCGGGTTGTTCGGCTTTTGGGCGACTGCGGTAGAGACGAGACGCTGGGCGATCGTGTGGGCTTCGGCGATCGGGGCATTTACTCCGCTTTTATTAGCACAACTAGAAAGATTTGTCAACCCCAAGACCAACAAAATTGCAGAAATGTGTTTTTTTGATAGTATAGTCATTCGCAGGTTAGAGGTAAAAGCTGAGGTGGGTAGTGAAAAGCCAATTAATCATTCAGAATATAGTTGCTCAAGCATCTAGACGATTGGTAAGGCTTTTTCGTTTCCTATATTTGTTGTATTATTTTGAGTTGGAAATTTAAAATTTTTAATTAATTCAAGAATGCGTTCTAAAATTCGATCGCTCATTTCAATAATTCGGCTGGCCGGGCTTGCTGTTGCGGCTTTGGGGATGTGGGGATTTGCCACCCTTGCCGAAGACGTGTTGGAAAAAGAAAGTTACGTTTTCGATACCTCTATTTTACTAGCTCTGAGGCAATTGCACACTCCGCTGCGCGATCAAATAATGCTGGGCTTTACTTTTTTGGGCGAGCCGAAGTTGCTGCTAGTGATTTGTCTGACGTTGGGTATTGTTTTGCTAGCGCGCAATCACCGCTCGGAAGCTGCAACTATTGCGCTCGCGGGTGGTGGGGCGATCGGTTTAAATTTACTGTTAAAAAAACTTTTTGCCCGCGATAGACCTCAACTTTGGGAGCGGGTTGTTAATGTAGCATTTTACAGTTTTCCTAGCGGTCACGCAATGATTTCAATGGTTATTTACGGTTTGCTAGGATATTTTTTGGGTGTACGATTTCCCAAGCAGCGCTGGTCGATTTATAGCTTAACAGTTGTATTAATTTCTGCTATTGGTTTGAGCCGACTTTACCTAGGAGTTCACTGGCCTACCGATGTTATTGCTGGTTATACGGCTGGTTTGGTGTGGCTGATTACCTGTATTATCACTTTGGAAATATGGAAGGAATTGCGTTCTTTGACTACGGCTTCTAAAGAGGAGTTTTTGTCACCTGAAAATTCTCAAGAATAATTTTTAAATTTCTACTCAAGACTGACTATTTGCTTTTGAGTAAAACACATGGCAATTCCTTTTTCATAATAAGCAGCCTCGTTAATGAAAATGGGATAAACGGTTGATTTACCTTCATACAATACCGACTCACCATCCAAGGTCAAAAACATCGGATCGCCGGGATTTAGGGCTTCATAATCTCTGAATTGCAGATGAGGATGAATCATTGCCTGAATTTCTCGGTTCTCGTTTCTGGGATAGTCGATCGCCCCAATGGTGTGATAAATAGTCAGGGGATTCTTTGCAGCAGGCATTGTGCCTTGATTGTAGGCTTCTACGCAGTCTAATATCGTGCCGACAACTTGCTCAGTTTGCTGAAATAAAGACGCATCTAATATCCCTTGCGGGACTGCACCAACTTCCAGCGTACCCCCTAATTCGGAAAGCGATCGCAGCAAAGGACTATCATGATTCTTGATTGTAGAAGCGAGTACCTTGAGGTGGGGGTACACAGAGGTTAAATAAGCTGCTAGTAGCAGGTTAAATGGATGATGGCTGGCGAGAATAAATGTTAGCCCCATGTTGGATGTGGTGCTGTGCAAATCGATAATTAAGTTGGGCAGATGAGTGTTTTTTGAGCTAAAAAGGCGGGAGATTTCTTTCGCCCGCTGCGCTTCATAGCTGGAGAGATGGGGATTTTCTAAATCTTGCTTTCTAAAGCAGCGGTTGAGGTCGATATCGATGTAGCGTGTCCCGATTTCGCAAGCTTTGGGATTGGCTAGCAGGGTGATAGTTTCAAAAGTCGATCGCCCAATTAACTCTGGCGCGCGATCGAATTTTTTCACGAGGTAAATTCCTGTGAGTTCGTTTCCGTGGGTTCCTCCCACTATGGCAACACGTTTAATTTGGTTCATAAACAAATAACTTCCTATCCCCAGCTTATCACCCTTTGTCATCTGTTGGTAAAAAACATCACATTGAGGTTGATTGTGTGTTTATATTTAGATTAGCTAAAGTTTAAGTAAGTAGGTAGCACACGCAGAACTGAGAAACCCGGTTTCTCTGGGTATTTCTCGTCATTACTAAACCAAAAACTCATTAGGATGCCACCGCGAAGAAACCGATCGCATTATTTCCGAGATCGTGTTGGTATCGAGTAAATAATGCAGCGTCATTCAAAGATGACCTCGCGTTCTGCAAAAGTTCGATCGCGAACTTCTCCCCAAATTTCATCAGGATTTAAACCCAGTTCGTGCAGTTGATATTTTTCACGAAATGCACTGAGAGATTCTCCAAAGCTAAGTTCGAGATTCTGTGGCTGTTTGCGGCGTTGAATGTATTCGCGCAAGGCGATTTCAACTAGAGTCTCGATCTCAATTTCTCCCTCAAGTTCGATCGCCTCTTGCAGCAGTGCTGTATCCACATTCAGGCTCGTCACCATTGGCTTTCCTCTTTTAACGGTTATTTTATTATAGTTGTGATGTCTCGCTCAGAAACCGGGTTTTTGCCCAGAAGACGCATGACAGTGTAGAAACAAAAAAAAACCCGGTTTCTTTGATTGTGACGCGCGGGCAACTCCCCACCAAGCGAAAAATCCTGTCACAATAAAATGAATCCTACCGAGAGACAAAGGGCATGACGCGAGAGGAAGCAGTGCGGCGAATTGACCAAGCAGCCGAGGAAAAATTGACGGAACTGGATTTGTCGGGGCTGGGCTTGGAGGAGTTGCCGGGGGAGATTGGCAAGTGCACGCAGCTTGAGACGTTGCTGTTGGGGAAGTGGGATGAGGAGAAAAGAAAATGGGTTGGGAATAAGTTAACTGAGTTTCCTGATGCTGTTCTTCAATTAACCAACTTAAAAATACTTTCGCTTGTTAAAAATCAGATTACCGAAATCCCAGAGGCGATTAGTCAACTGTCCAATCTGTCACAACTTAATCTTAGTGACAATCAGATTACCAAAATCCCGAAAGCGATCGCTCAACTGTCTAACTTGACATTGCTTTCCCTCAATAGCAATCAACTCGCCGAAATCCCGGAAGCGGTCGCTCAACTTTCCAATCTGACACAGCTTATCCTTACTAACAATCAGATTACCAAAATTCCAGAGGCGATTAGCCAACTGTCCAATCTGAAAGAACTTAACCTCAACGTCAATCAAATCACCGAAATCCCCGAAGCGATAACTCAACTATCTAACTTGACATTGCTTTCCCTCAATGGCAATCAAATCGCCAAAATCCTGGAAGTGGTCGCTCAACTTTCCAATCTGACACAGCTTATTCTCAGTTCCAATCAGATTACCCAAATCCCAGATTCGATCGGGCAACTATCGAATCTGACACTGCTTGACCTCAATGGAAATCAGATTAGCGAAATCCCAGATGCGATCGGGCAACTGGCAAATCTGACACAGCTTGACCTCAGTAGGAATCAGATTAGCGAAATCCCAGATGCGCTCGGCAAACTATCCAATCTGACACTGCTTTACCTCAATGGCAATCAGATTAGCGAAATCCCAGATGCGCTCGGCAAACTATCCAATCTGACACTGCTTTACCTCAGTAACAATCAGATTACCCAAATCCCAGAGGCGATTGGGCAACTGTCCCATCTGACACGGCTTTTCCTAAATAACAATCACATTACAGCAATCCCAGAGGCGATAGGCCAACTATCCAATCTGACACTTCTTTTCCTCAATAGCAATCAGATTACCCAAATCCCAGAGGTGATCGGCCAACTGTTAAATTTGACATGGCTTCAGCTCAATAACAATCAGATTACCCAAATCCCAGAGGCGATCGGCCAACTGTTAAATTTGACATGGCTTCAGCTCAATAACAATCAGATTACCCAAATCCCAGAGGCGATCGGCGAACTATCCAATTTGACTGGGCTTCACGTCGAGAACAATCTGATTACCAAACTCCCAGAGGCGATGGGCAAACTGTCGAATCTGACAGAGCTTCAGCTCAATAACAATCAGATTACCGAACTCCCAGATGCGATTGGGCAACTGTCGAATCTGACAGAGCTTCAGCTCGATAACAATCAGATTACCGAACTCCCAGATGCGATTGGGCAACTGTCGAATCTGATACAGCTTTTCCTCGATAACAATCAGATTACCGAACTCCCAGATGCGATCGCCCAACTGTCGAATCTGACACAGCTTTACCTCAGTAGCAATCAGATTCAAACTATTCCTGAATGTTTGGAAACACTGCCAAAACTTGAAACACTCGACCTCCGCTGGAATCCCCTGCCCATTTTTCCCGAAGTTCTATGGCTCGCCCTGAGAGAAGACTCCGGTACTCCCGCCACCATATTCAACTACCTCCGCCAACTCCGCAGCGGTGAAGTTCTCCCCCTCAACGAAGCCAAAGTCCTCCTCGTCGGGCAAGGCAGCGTCGGCAAAACCTCCCTGATCAACCGCCTCACCGACAACAAATACAACCCCAACGAGCCCCAAACCGACGGACTCAACATCACAGACTGGCAAATTACAGTCAACACCAAACCAGTCAAACTCAACGTCTGGGACTTCGGCGGACAAGAAATCTACCACGCCACCCACCAATTTTTCCTTACCAAACGCAGCCTCTACCTCCTCGTGTGCAACTGCCGCACCAGCGAAGACGAAAACCGCCTCGAATACTGGCTAAAACTGATCGAAAGCTTCGGCGACGCTTCCCCCGTCATCCTCGTCGGCAACAAGTGCGACGAACAACCCCTGGATCTCAACCGCAAAGCCTTGCGCGACAAATATCCCAACATCAAAGCGATTATCGAAACCTCTTGCCAAAGCGGAACCGGCATCGACGAACTCCGCAGCGCCATCCACACGGAAATCTCCCAACTCAAAGAAGTCTACGATCTTTTGCCGCTAAGCTGGTTCCAAGTCAAGCAGCGCCTGGAAAACCTCGACAAAGACATCATCAGCATCAGCGAATACGCCACCATCTGCGCCAAAGAAAACATCTTTGAAGAAACCGACCAAACCCAACTGATCGGACTGCTGCACAACCTGGGCATTGTCCTCAACTTCCGCGAACACCCCATCCTGCAATCCACCAACATCCTCAATCCGCACTGGGTGACAGAAGGCATCTATGCCCTCCTCAGCGACGAGGAACTCAAAGTCAAAACCAAAGGTATTCTCTCCTACGCCGACCTCAGCCGCATCCTCGACTCAAATAAATATCCCAGCCGCCGCTACCACTGCCTCACCGGGTTGATGGGCGAATTTGAACTCTGCTTCCCCGTCAGCCATTGTCCCGCGCCGACTTTCCTCATCCCCGGCATCTTGCCCAAAGAACAACCGGAAAACACCAAACTCCAAGGCGAAACCCTGGAATTTCAATATCACTACCGCATCCTCCCCGAAAGCATCCTCTCGCGCTTCATCGTCCTCATGCACGACAAAATCCACAACTGCACCCACTGGCGCACGGGGGTTATGCTGGAGTACAGGGAAGGCGCTGAAGTATACAACATCGCCCGGATCAAATCTGACCCGGAAGATAAGAAAATCTTTATTGCCGTTAGCGGGCGGGAATCGACGCGGCGTTCTTTCCTCAGCATGATTCGCGATACGTTTACCAAAATCCACAAATCTTTTGCCAATCTGGAAATCAGTCAATGGGTGCCGGTTCCCGGTTATCCCGATGCCGATCCGCTGGATTATGATGAATTGCTAGGGCTGGAGGAGATGGGCCAGACTGAGGTTCTGATCGGCAAACTTAAAACGCGTCGGAATTTGCGGCAGTTGCTGGATGGGTATGAGTCGATCGAACATCGGCGCAGAAACCAAATGGGCGATGAAAAATACGGAAGAGAATATGATGACATTGTAGATATCGCTAAACTAGCAGTTAGTAGACCAATTATTAATAAAGCCTCAGCAAAAATGACTCAAAATTCTTCTGAAACCAACAACTTTCAAGGTGCTTTTCAAGGTGCTAACTTTTCCGGCAATATCGGCGGTTCGTCGAACAGTGCCGAAGTTGCGGGCAATCAATCCCTGCAAAACAATAACGCCAAGACCGCCGAACTTTTCAAACTGATTTCCTCCATGCGTGAAACCGCCGATCAGTTTCCCGAAGACATCCGCGAGGGGATAATTATTGATATTGAAGATGTTGAAACCGAAATCAAGAAACCGGAAAACCAATGGAATAAAACTCGATTAAAGAAAAGCTTAACAGCTCTTTTAGCGGCGGGTACTGCGATCGGAGTTGGCATCGCAGGCGTGACTGATTTTGCTAATACGGCGATCGATGTCGGTCAAAAGCTGGGTATCGAACTCAAGCTACCGTTAGGACGCTAAATCATTTAAAATTAAGGTGATTGGGGCGATGAGCGCCCCAATCATTCCAAAAACCTGGGTTTTGCCATGCGTAAAATTGTACTATTCATTGCATCTAGTTTGGACGGTTATATCGCGCGATCGAACGGCGATATTGACTGGCTGTTTACCGACCAAAATTACGGTTATAATAAATTCTTAGATAGCATCGATACGGTTCTCATGGGTCGGAAAACTTACGAACAAGTTCTAACTTTTGGCGAGTATCCGTACCAGGAAAAAAAGAGTTATGTTTTTACGAAAAATCTAGATTTTCAAGCAACTTCTGATGTCGAAGTGGTAACATATTTAGAGACTTTTGTCAATGATTTGCGCTTGCTTGACGGCAAAAATATTTGGTTGGTGGGAGGTTCTCTGCTGATTCGCGATTTCCTGAATCAAAACTTTGTCAACGAAGTGATTCTCTCGGTTCATCCGCTTATTTTGGGCGAGGGAATTCCTTTATTTGTTAATCCCATAAATACTACAGCTTTGCAGTTAACTGGATGTCAGACATATAGTTCGGGTATGGTTCAGCTATCTTACGATGTCGCCACTTGAGGGCGCACCCAATTGCTAAGTCGCTTGCAAAATACTGTCACTTGATTATCAAAAAACGTAAGATAAAACTTAGTAGTTTGGCTGATGAGGAAATGTGTTTGCTACT
Source organism: Microcoleus sp. D3_18_C4 (assembly GCF_036702355.1). NCBI lineage: Bacteria > Bacillati > Cyanobacteriota > Cyanophyceae > Oscillatoriales > Microcoleaceae > Microcoleus > Microcoleus sp. D3_18_C4. Next base: position 48,027 of record NZ_JAUBTF010000017.1, on the reverse strand, counting down.
TGTTGCTATTGATATCTTTTTTCTGGGCGCTTCCTGCTGAGGCATCTGTATGCCACAACGATCGAGGCCGCGAGATTTGCATTGTCGATATCAAACGCAGTGCGAAAAACTATTGGGAATACAGGGTAATTCTGAGTGTGGATGGAGTGAAACAGCCTCTGGAAGTCTACAATTGCCGCGATCGCACTACAGTGAAGAAAGATGGAACTGTTTTGGCGTTTGGACAAAACAACCCTGGTGAAATCGTCTGCGGTTTTTTTAATCAGAAATAAGCAAATGAAGTTATTGTAAGGTGCGCTTCGGGCTGAATGTGGCTACCACAAACTCAAAAATTTTTCCCGAAGCGCAGCCTACGTTAGAATTTGCCGTCTACTGCTGATACGCAGCGTTCGCAAATTAGCGGATGTTCGATCGACTCGCTGACGTGAGTCGAGTAATTCCAGCAACGATCGCACTTTTCCCCGTCTGCTTTGACCACACCAATCGCCAACTCTGGAGACTGATAACTGTACGGCAATTCTTGCAGGATTGCATTCGATTCTACCAGTTCCACTTCCGAAGTAATGAACAAATACCGCAATTCGTCTACACCCTTGCCGATCATTGTAGAATCGTGCCCTGCAGCTATGGAAGCAGGAATTTCTGGTTTGGGATCGATCGCAACTAATTCTGCTTTCTGGATTTGGGGTGTTTCTGCAAACACTTGTTCGGCTGGGGCTGCGAGTGCGATCGCCTCTGTTTCTACAAGCACAAGCGCTGTATCTAATGCCGGTGCGAGGACGATCGCCTTTGTTTCTGCAAGCACAAGCGCTGTACTCCTGCCCACCACATCTGCTGTCAGGAAATCAATTTGTTCTGCAATTTTTTGACGGTTGGCGGCAAACAGCAAGTGACGGAAAGCAAACCAGATTGTAAATAAGATGCCTATGACTTCAAAGAGGCCTCCCAACATCGGAATCTGATTCATCGTATCCAAAATCGCCAGCGTTACTCTGCCCGTTACTAACACAGAGGCTAACAGCCCAAGTGTTACCAGCGCTTGTTGGTATTCTGTAAAAAAGTTGCCCGCGTATTCAGGCAAATTAGCTAAAAACTCGGCGGCTTGATCTAAGATTGGCTGCGAATCGGAAGCAGACAGTTCAGGGACAGAATACTCTACTATCTGAGAAGGTTGATCGCTCTTTTCTGCGATCGTTTCCGCCTCAACATAAATTTTGTTTTCTGTCAAGACTTTGGCAACTTTTGCTGCTTGTTCTTCCTGTCGATCTTGTGCTGCTTTTGCCTTCTCCTCTGCTGCTAACTCGATGACTGAATTTTGCGATCGCACATAATCGACCAATTCTTCGCTGCTGGGATTCAAAGCTTGCAATTGCTGTCTTTTCTCAACATCGGGAACGTACAGCAAAACCTTAGCTTCCAAAGAAGAACCGATCGCCTTTTCCATCCGGGCTTTTTCCAAAACCTTGTTAACTTCGCCGCGCACTTGTCGCAAATACTGCCAGCGAGTAGCCAATTCTGGATTGTGCCATGAAGCATCAATTTGCACCCAGCCCGCTTCAAACACGGACTTGTAAGGAGTCGGATAGGGAAGGTACTGCCAAATATCCTCAGCCATGTGACACAACACAGGTGCGATCGCCCTTGCTAAATTCTCCACAGCAATGGCAATCACCGTCTGACAACTGCGGCGGCGAAGGGTATCTGTCGCGCTGATGTAAAGTCTGTCTTTGGCAATATCCAAGTAAAAATTAGACAAATCCACCGTGCAGAAATTCTGCACAGTTTGGAAAAATCGGGAAAATTGGAAGCTTTCAAAAGCATCTTGGACTTCCGCAAAAACCTCGCCCATTCTGTGCAGCATATAGCGATCGAGTTCCGGCAATTCCTCGTAAGCAACGGCATCTTTTGCCGGGTCGAAGTCGTGCAAATTGCCCAGTAAAAACTTAGCTGTATTGCGAATTTTGCGGTAAACATCCGATTGCTGTTTGAGAATGTTTTTGCCCAAAGGCACGTCTGCTGAGTAGTCTACCGAAGACACCCACAAGCGCAAAACATCGGCTCCATATTCCTTAATTACGGCTGCCGGATCGACGACATTGCCTTCAGATTTGCTCATCTTGCGGCCTTTTTCATCGAGGACAAAACCGTGAGTCAAAACAGTTTTGTAAGGAGCAACGCCGTTAGTTGCTACACTGGTCAGCAAGCTGGATTGAAACCAGCCGCGGTGTTGGTCTGAACCTTCCAAATAGATATCAGCAGGATAGTTTAATTCCGATCGACCTTTGGCAACTGCGGCCCAAGAAGAACCGGAGTCAAACCATACATCCATCGTGTCTGTACCCTTGCGGTAAGTGCGGCCGTTATTGCGGTAAGATTCCGGCAGTAATTCGGCGATCGACAATTCCCACCAAGCATCGGAACCGCGTTCGGCAAAGATGGCTTGCACATGGGCGATCGTTTCTTCATTTAACAGCGGTTCGTTGGTTTCTTCGTCGTAGAATACGGGAATCGGAACGCCCCAAGTCCGCTGGCGAGAAATACACCAATCCGATCGATCGCCCACCATTGCAGTAATCCGATTTTCCCCTTGGGCGGGAATCCAATTCACCTCGGCGATCGCTTTTAATGCTTCATCTCGGAACCCTTCAACGGAGGCAAACCACTGTTCTGTCGCCCGAAAAATAGTCGGCTTTTTCGTGCGCCAATCGTAAGGATAAGAGTGAGCGTAACTTTCCTCTTTAATCAAACAATTTGCTTCTGCAAGGGCATCAATCACTGCGGCATTGCCGTTTCCGAGGACATTTAAACCTGCAAACTGTCCGGCTTCTGCGGTGAAATTTCCGTTTTCGTCTACGGGTGTTAAAACTGGCAAACCGCAGCGTTTTCCTACTATAAAGTCTTCTTGTCCGTGTCCCGGTGCGGTGTGCACTAATCCCGTCCCGGAATCAGCGGTAATGTAGTCGCCGCCGGCAACGATCGGACTTTCGCGATCGAACAGCGGGTGTTTGTAGATGCAGCCTTCTAATTCTTTGCCTTTGAAGGTGGCAAGTATTTTTAATTGAGTGTTAAAAGTTGCCGACAGCCGATCGACCGCATCGACAGCTACTAACATAAATTGTTGTGCGATGTGGGAATTTGCCGGCGGTTCCACCACCGCATAAGTCAATTCGGGATTAACTGCGATCGCCAAGTTTGCCGGAATTGTCCAGGGAGTAGTCGTCCAAATCGCCGCCCAGAGGCTCGGCATATAGCGCTTGAGCTTCGTTTGCAGGGATTTTGACAATTTTTTCACATGAAAGCCGACGTAGATGCTGCGCGACGTGTGGCCTTCGGGATATTCCAATTCCGCTTCGGCGAGGGCTGTTTTCGAGCTCGGGCTCCAGTGAACAGGTTTGAAGCCGCGGTAGATGTAGCCTTTGAGAACCATTTGACCGAAAACGCCGATTTGAGCCGCTTCGTATTCGGGTTTCATGGTTAAATACGGGTGTTCCCAGTCGCCCCAAACGCCGTAGCGCTGGAAGGATTCGCGCTGCTGTTCCATTGTTTGCTGCGCGAAGGCGGAGGCTTTGCGGCGGAGTTCGATCGGCGTAAGATTGAGTCGCTCCTCCGATTTCATGTTCTGCAATACTTTAAGTTCGATCGGCAATCCGTGACAATCCCAACCGGGCACGTAGCGGACTTTTTTGCCGCGCAGCATTTGGTAGCGGTTGATAAAATCTTTGAGGATTTTGTTGAGGGCGTGGCCGATGTGAAGTTGTCCGTTGGCGTAGGGGGGCCCGTCGTGGAGGATGAACAAGTCGCCTGGGTTATTTTCCGAAAGGCGATCGTAGATTTCTTGATCGGCCCAAAATTGTTGCAATTCTGGTTCCCGTTTGACGGCGTTGGCGCGCATATCAAACTTGGTTTTGGGCAGATTTACGGTGTCTTTGTAAGATTTAGCTTCCATTTTTGAGAAACGTTTTATGTAGTTAGTTGTTAGTAGTTAGCGGTTATTTGAAAGATGATATCAAGTCCGGTTAAATAATCATAATTAAGTTTGTAGTGACAACTTTAGTCATCTCTCGTCATTGAAGAGCTGACAACCAGATATTTTAGTATAAGCGATCGACCGCACATTTGATCGAAGCAAATCCGTAGGGTACTCTCTCTTCTCCCTGCTCCCCGCCCTCTGCGCCCTCTGCGGTTAATCATTCATAAACCTAGGTGGCGCTACTCAGTCAGCCAACTGAACATTTCACCGACGGTGAGATTAAAGGATTCGGCAAAGGTTGGAACGGGGATGCGATCGCCCGGTTCTTCAAAAACTGCTATGGTGCGATCGCGGTTGAACTCGCCGTCAAGCGAGAAAAGGTCATAGAAATAGTCCCAACCCGCGGCTAACGGCATTTCCCATGCGATCGCACAATGACGCGGCTGGCACTCCCTGTCCTTCCTGTTCCCATTTTTCCACGAGTTGGCGGCCTAGGGGCGTGAGGCGAAAACTGTCGGTAATCCCTTGTCCATCTACTTCCCGCCGCAACACGCCGACTTGGATCAGCCACAGTAGGGAGTTTTCGGCTACGAGTTCGGATACGGGCGATCGGGTGTAGCCGCTTTCGACACCGGAATTTGAGGCGATCGCAGTTAGGAAAACGCTGTTATCGCGGATGGTCTGGAAGAAGTGTAATTGAAAAGGGGAACAGCGAACGGCGCGATCGGCTCTTTTGACAGTGCGATCGGGATAACTAATAGATTTAAACGCTTCGGATGGGATAAAAGTCATTGAGAGAATTTCTGAACAGCTACTATATTTTTAATTGTTACAGATTTATAGTCAAACTGGAGTTGTGAAAAGCATACCAAGTTCAGAGGAAGTAGACTAGGCTTATCGAACTTAGAAATAAAGAAAGATTATGCCTTTACCAAAAGTTCCTAAAAAATTCTTGCCCAAGTTAACCTCAGTTTTCTTATTGTTATACGTGGCAGCGACACTGCCGTGGTTTACCAATCGCCTCACCTCCTTTGCTTATATTGTTCAAGCGATTGTGCAGCGTAGTCAAAATGCAGAAGATGAAGAGATCGCAGCTTACCGCCAAGCCATTAAAGTTGACCCTCAGTTTGCTTGGGCTTACAACTTACTCGGCAATGCGCTTTCTGACAAGTGGAAATTTAATGAAGCAATAGCAGCTTACCGCCAAGCCGTCCAAATAGATCCAAACGATACCAAAGCTTATAAAAGTCTGGGCCATCTGCTGTTTTTTTTCCAAGGCAAACCAGATGAAGCGATCGCAGCTTACCGCCAAGCCATCCAAATAAATCCCAATGATGCCGAAGCTTACAGCCGTTTAGGTTGGGCCCTAAAGCAACAGGGGAGATTAGATGAGGCGATCGCAGCTTACCGCCAAGCCATCCAAATAGATCCCAATGATGCTGAAGATTACTACTATTTAGGTGCGATTTTTCAGAAACAGGGGAAACTGGAAGAGGCGATAGCGACCTCTCAAAAAGCGATTCAATTCCACCCTAAAAATGACAGTGCCTACAACAGCCTGGGCGTGTTCCTGAACGAGCAGGGGAAACAAGATGAAGCGCTCGCCACCTATCAAAAAGCGATTCAACTCAACCCTAAAAATACCCAAGCTCACATCAATTTAATTTTTACTTTACAGCACCAAGGGAAGTTCGATCGAGTAATTGAAGCCTGTAAGAGGGCAATTGCGTTAGACCCCAACTCTCTGACTGTTAAATTATTTCTCAAAGAGACGGAACGGCTCTTAGCTCTGCGAAAAAATCCGCAATTGTTGGCTAGTCCAGAGCGATTGCCCAGTTTAAAAGATGAACCTTTTGTTTCATTAAAGCGGTCGGTTGTCCGAGTTATTGTTAAAAGTTCTTCCGAGTTAAATTATGGTACTGGCTGGGTGGTAAAACGGCAAGGAAACAAAGGTTGGGTTGTTACCAATCGCCATGTGGCAACGGCTGGCAAAAATACACCCCAGGGCGATAAAAAAATTGAAGTTGAATTTTACAGTAAACCGCTCTCAAGCGAATTCCGCAAGCGGAAACCCGCTAAGAGTGTTAAAATTACTGCTGCCTCTGACAACCTAGATTTAGCTTTACTAGAAGTCACCGACATTCCGAAAGATATTCAGCCTTTGCCCCGATCCTCGGCCTCTGTTGCCCTCAACGCACCTATCCGCATTATTGGATATCCCTACACGACCGAGGATTTGACAGTTGCAACAGGAGAAGTCATCACCAAGACTGACCGAGAGTTAGAAATGTCTGCAATTATAGCTCGCGGTAATTCTGGTAGTCCCGTATTAGACCAGCAAAATCGCGTTGTTGGCGTTGTGTGGAAAGGTAGTTACACCATCAGTCGAACACAGAATCAAGAGCTGGTTATATCTGGTACTGGTACTGCTGCTGCTTTGCCGATCCAATCAGTTACACAACAACTGAAAGATTGGGGTATTGATTAGGCAATTGCTGTAATGCTTTAGGTTTTAAAAATGGAAGGTTTTTAGGCATAAACTTTCCTGGATTCATAAGTGTCTGAGGCTTCGGGAGCTTCTAAATTCAGAACTTCGTGTAATTCATTAATAGAAAGAATCCTGAGACAAACATCAGACTCTAATTCATAGACTTCGGAAAATGACTCAATAGCTTCTTTGAGTTTATCAATATATTTTTCTGGAGTATTGCCTGGTCCCACCAAGCCATTTTTGAAACACAAATAAACCCACTAATCAGCACTTTTTGTGATAATTTTCGTGTAGGAAATAATTATATTATATTGGTAAATTAGTTTTAATTGAATCAGCAAAATTTGCAAACATACTAATAATTTAACAAAAAATTGACCATCAGAGAATTACCTCCGCAGATAGACCTCCTTCCCAGCAAGCTATACAATAGTTAGGATGCAGCAATCAATTTACCCAACTATGACCGAAGACAAAACATTGACAACCGCTAGCGGAATTCCCGTTGCAGATAACCAGAATTCCTTGACAGCAGGTGAACGCGGGCCTATCCTCATGCAGGATTTTCACCTGATGGAAAAGCTGGCTCACTTCAACCGGGAACGCATTCCTGAGCGCGTTGTCCATGCCAAAGGAGCCGCTGCATTTGGCACGTTCACGGTCACCCATGACATTACTCGCTACACCAAAGCTCAGCTATTCTCAGAAGTTGGCAAAGAAACTCAGGTTCTCCTCCGTTTCTCTACAGTAGGCGGCGAACAAGGTTCAGCGGATGCCGAACGTGACCCCAGAGGTTTTTCGATCAAGTTCTACACCGAAGAAGGAAACTGGGATTTAGTAGGCAATAACACCCCTGTTTTCTTCATCCGCGATCCGCTCAAATTCCCTGATTTGATCCACACCCAAAAGCGCCATCCCCAAACGCATCTCAAAGATGCTGACGCAAAGTGGGATTTCTGGTCGCTGAGTCCAGAAGCTTTGCATCAAATAACTATTCTGTTTTCCGATCGCGGTACGCCGAAAAACCACCGCCACATGGACGGTTTTGGCAGCCATACGTTCAGCCTCATCAATGCTCAAGGAGAACGGGTTTGGTGCAAATTCCACTTCAAAACCATGCAAGGTATTGATAATTTCACCGCCGAAGAAGCGACGCAGATCAAAGGCAAAGACCCCGATCATGCGACTCGCGATTTGTTTGAGGCGATCGAGCAAGGTAATTATCCCAAGTGGCGGTTTTGCATTCAAGTAATGACAGAAGCCCAAGCCGCAGAGTATGGCGAAAGCCCTTTTGACTTGACAAAAGTGTGGAAGCACTCAGAGTTTCCGTTAATTGACGTGGGAATTCTTGAACTCAATCGCAATCCACAAAACTTTTTTGCTGAGGTAGAACAGGCGGCATTTTCTCCTTCTAATGTCGTTCCAGGTATTAGTTTCTCTCCAGATAAAGTGCTGCAATCTCGCATCATGTCTTATCCAGATGCTCAACGCTACCGTCTCGGTGCAAACTATCAGCAATTGCCTGTCAATCAACCAAAGTGTCCGGTGATGCACTATCAACGGGATGGCGCAATGGCACCGGGTAACAACGGTGGTAGCGGGCCGAACTACGAACCCAACAGCCACGAGGATGCGCCGAAGCAAAACTGTGTTTATGCTGACCCAGCTTGGGACTTAGGAAATGTCAAAGTCGATCGCTACGATCACCGTAAGGGCAATGACGATTACACCCAAGCAGGAGACCTTTATCGCTTGATGAAACCCGACGCACAGCAGCGGCTTATAGCTAACATTGTGGAAAGTTTGAGTGCAGCAAAACCGGAGATTCAGATGCGCCAACTGTGCCATTTTTTCCGCGCCGATCCGAATTACGGCCGCCAAGTCGCAGAAGGTTTAGGAATTGCGATCGATCCGTCTATGATACCCGCTGCTGCTTAATCGGTTGGTGTCTAGAACCCGCGAATATTCAATTAGACATATCGAATAATTCTTGTGGGTAGGCATCCGGCCTGCCCTTAATTTGCTTTTTTTAGAAATGTCTATTGAAACTATGGCTGAGGTGAACCATTTTAGGTCGCGTCCTAGGTGCAAATTAAATGCAGTCAAGCTTAACGTCATTAAGTAAGGGGCGATCGCGATTTTTAGCAATGGTCTCTTGAAAAGGCACAGAACCAAGTAAAATAACTTGAGGAAGTGCAATAAAAACCAAACAAGGGAAACCAAACTATGACATTACCAGTTGGGTGCGCGGCGCCTCAATTTACCGCCAAAGACACGAACGGCAAAACAGTATCCCTCTCCGAATTTGCCGGTAAAACCGTAATCCTGTATTTCTACCCGAAAGATGACACCCCCGGCTGCACAAGACAAGCCCAAAGCTTCAAAGCAGCCCATGAAGAATACAAGGGCAAAGATATAGTAGTTCTCGGTGTCAGCCGAGACAACGAGGAATCGCACCAAAAGTTCACAGAAAAATACGGTTTGCCTTTCCAGCTATTAGCAGATGTTGATGGCACGATTACCAAAGCTTACGATGTCGAGAAAGGCGATTATGCCAAGCGCGTTACTTTCGTCATCGACGGCACCGGCAAAATCATTCAAGTTTATGAGGGCGACACCATGAAAGTTGACACTCATGCTCAAGATATTCTCGTCACCATAGTTTAGTCGAAGTTTAGCCGATCGCACTAACACTCCTGCACGCACCAAACGGCTAAAAACCCGGTTCCTTCCTAAGATGCCTCGTTGCTATAGGCAATCTTCTCCTAGGAACCGGGTTTTTTTCGTAAGTCCTGACTCAGCCAGTGATATCATTTCCGGTTACACTCCTTATGATGTTGACTGTTGACGGTTGACTGTTGACGCCGTGAACAGTCAACAGTCAACAGTCAACAGTGAACTCGAATTTACTATTCCGATGCTAACGGATTTGATATGAGGGGTCAAAGGTACAGGGGGAAGCAACTTACTCAAACTAAATTCTTTCCCTCAAAACTTACACCACAAATCCGCTTAAACAGGCATATATTCGGTTAAGGTGCTTATTCTACGCCTAAAGTGAGATTTGTGGGGCAACTCCCGCCAATAATTAAAAACTTATGCTGGAAAAGGCATTAACCGCCCGTAGGCTAAATCTAGGGGCGATTTTGTCCTGGTTCAGGTCATTGTGTTTAATAAAATCAGAAGTTATCCTTGCTTTAGCTGAATAATTAAGTAGGTAGGGGGATAGATAATGACAAACAGCAACATTATTTTAAGTTACTTAGGCCCGCGAGAAATTGAGGTCAATAGAGCCGGTGTCTTAGTTGGCACTTTTGACAAAAATCTAGTGGCAGCGATTTCAGCAACAGAAGGCTCAAATGCCCTGAATGTAGGGATAAATCTCTCTAGAGGCATTTGGAACATCAGTTTAGAAAAAGGATTCGATAGCACAGGAACTCGCACAGTGCAGGTGAGGGCAACTGATAAGACCGGCAAAGTTATCGGCCAACAAACAATTAACATCAAAGTTAATCCTGCTTCTGTGTCACCCGCTCAATTTTTCACTTTAATTACTCTCACAGATACCAAATTCAAAGCCGGAACACTACCCGCGAGCAATCTCAACGAGCTGCAAAAAGCGGACATACCAGCAGGGAAAATTTATCAAGTTAGCGACTACGAGTTAGAAGACGGACATCTGAATGTTCAACTAAATAATCCAATTTACCCGGTGGGAAAGTCCGGCTTTTTCTACGAAAAACACGTACTCATCACCAAAGGCGCAAAAATTCTCATATTCGATCGCGCCGAGTTGCCGGTTCCGCCGCCTGGAATGCAGTTACTGTGGGTGATAAAAAAGACCTGGTTAAAGTTCACCCCTGCAGATTCTGGAACTTTAGGACAAACTCAGAAATTACAATTTAACGCGGGAGAAACTTTCAATATTCTTGGCTACGCTTGCGTGGAAAACCATTTCCGAGTCGCTTTTGCTGCAGCAGTTCCTAACTTAGGAACTTCGGGATTTCTGTACTGGCTGCACGTCCAAATTTTGCGAGACGGCAAGGGAATTGAGTATGATAGAAATGCGGTTACGATGACTGTAATCAAAACGACTGTGTTTAAAAAGCGGCCGATAAATGCCGCTAGCCTGCCACCCCAAGAAAAAATTACCTTGCCGGCGGGAATGATTTACGGAATTGCCGGATTCTTGATCGAACAAAGCCACATTAAAGTCTCGCTGACCGAGAATTTGCCGCAATTTGGCAATACGGGTTTCATTTATCCCGATTTTGTGCAATTCAGTCGGGGTGGCAAATCTTTCAATCCCGCTGTGAATTTAACTTATCAAGGGCCGTCAGAAGTTTTAGTAAATCAGCCCATCGTCCTTAGGGGTACTTATGATCGGCAACAAGCAGCAAAAATTGAGGTGATAGCTGAGGATACATTGCCCCTCAGCGTCACGCTAAACCAAGAGACCAGCACTTGGCAAGTTAATTTGTCTAAAGGATTTAGCGTAGCGGGAGCTCGGTGGCTCAGGTTGCGGGCAACTGACAGCAAAGGCAACGTTACTGGCAGCCAAATAATTTACATTGCCGTAACTTCCGATCCGCTAACTGTCGGACGAGGTTTGACCTTAAAGATACTTTCTGACACATTGTTTAAGGTAGCTCCCCTTGATTCTTCCCGGCTCAACAATCAGCAAAAAGTTTTTGTCAAAGCAGGCCAGACGTTGGCCGTTAGCAAATACGGATTTATTGACGGGCATCTCAAGGTGGTTGTGGATTCAGCAATTTGGCCTGTCGGCACTTTTGGCTATTTTTATGAACCCGACGTTCAGCTTGCCAAAGGTACTCAAATCCTAAGATTTGACCTGGCTGACGTACCCAATAGTAACGTCAGCGCTCAACTGTTGGTAACTCAAACAACTCAGATTAAAGCTAAACCCGAAGATTCATCGAAACTGCCTGCCGATCAAATTGCTGACCTACTTTTAGGCACTACCTATGCCATTACTGGTTATGCCTGCATTTTGGGGCATTTCCGAGTAACTCTAGCCGAATCAATTCCCGGTTTCGGCAATATCGGATTTATTTATTGGCAGGACGTTAAAATTAAAAAAGACGGCAAAGAAGTTCCCTTTGACCCGGATGCTTTGACGATGACTATTCTGCAAGCAACTGTGTTTAAAAAACGGCCAGTAGATGCTGCTAGCCTGAGCAGTACCGAGAAAACTCCGCTGCCTTTAGGTCGAGTTTACGGCGTGAACAGCTACGGTGCGGAAGGATCTCACCTGAAAGTTTCTCTGACTGAAGAACTGCCGAATTTTGGCAATACAGGTTATGTTTTTCCTAGTTTTGTTCAGTTCAAGCGGGGAGATAAAATTTTCGATCCGGTTCCGAACAATGTGGAATTGAACGTGCCGTATTTTTCGCAGCGGGACAATCCGCGTTTTGACTGGTCTACTTGCAACGTAACTTCGATCGCCATGGTGCTTTATTATTATGGCCTTCGTTCTCAGTGGGGCGGACAGTTGGAGGATGAGTTGTTGCAGTGGTGTTTCGACTATGCCGGCCAGGGTTCTCAAACGGATCACAGTGTGCTTTCCGCGCTGATTCAGGCCTACGGGTTTAAGACGAGTTTTAGTACGACTCGCAAATGGGCCGAGGTGCGATCGGAATTGCTAAATCGGCGGCCAGTAGTTTTAGCCGGAGATTTTACTGCAGCGGGTCACATTCTTACTGTCATTGGCTACAATTCTCAGGGTTATATAGTGCAAGATCCTTGGGGAGATGCACTCACTGGTTACAGCGATACTGAGGGGAGAAAGTTGATGTATCCCTACAGTTATGTCAATCAAGTGGCTGGGCCAGATGGGAATGTTTGGGCACATTTTATCTATCCATAATCTACTCTACTGTTGGCAATTTGTGAGGCACTACGCCTATTAGTAAGGTGTGCATAACAGCTATTCGTAAGGTACTTAATGCACACCCTACCTAACTTAAAAAATCTTCCGCTTAATTTTGCGTTTTGCTGCGCCAATACCTAGAATCCCAAATCCGGTTAAAGTACCGAAGATAGTAGAAGGTTCCGGTACGGCTTCAGCAGATTCTTTTTCAAAAGAGCCTTTAATAGCGATCGCATCGTTAGCGCACTCGGCAAAAAAGTTAGCAATATAGTTCCCCGAAGGCATTGAGGATTTATTGAAACTGAATCCAATTGTTTGAGAACCTACTGCATTAAACTGAGCGAAATCAAGACCGAGGGCGCTCAAAGTTGCTGGCGTTAAAAAAATAATTTCTCCTACTTTTGTACCCGTAGCTATTGAGTTGAGAATCGTCGAGTTTCCTGTTTGTAGAAAATAGGGGTTTGTGGCAGCTAAATCGCCCATTGATGGGGTTCCGCCTTGAGATGCCACTACCGTATTGAATTGATTTAAATTGCTAAAGCCAGAGTTAGTTTGGGTGACGTTTTTCGCTGTAACATTTGTGTAAACGCCTGTTGTCGCCACGCCGGAGTCATTTCCGGCGGCAAAGCGGATACCAAACAAGCTGCCGTTTGCGTTAGCTGTATTGAAGTTTTGACCGGAAAAATTGAAGAATAAATCGCCGTAGTTGATGTTGCCTCTTTGAGCTAGTGGGTCGGCATATCCTGCTAAACTTAGATTAGAATTGATGGCGATGAAAGCTGTATCTGATGTTTCTTTGATGGCGATGCCGTAAAATTCAAATTCCCCGCCGCCGATTTGGGGCCCTGTCACGCCGTCGTTGAAGGAATCGATCGCATAGTTCCATCCGTTAGATAGCGTTGCTGCTGTAGCTTTTTGTTGCTGTAGTGCGAAAAGGGCACAGAAAATAGCCACTGAGTAAGTCCAGTGGATGCTGTTTTTAGCAATGGATTTCATAAAATGCTCCCTGGGAATTATTGTTAAATTGTCAAGTCTGCTCGCTCGACTGTTTTTAATTTTCAGTCAATCATATATTTCGCCTGAATATATTAAAATATTGCTAAAAATTTGGTCTGGCGATCGCATTATATCAACTATATTGGTTAAAAAAACTCACCAATGGCAGTAACTAAATACAGGATTTATGCAGGCACAGTATAAAGTATGGCTGCATAAGTCTTGTATAGGTGCAAATAAACCAACTACCGGGTTTAGGCGGTTGAGTCCAGCCATAAACTGTCTGCAAGTCAATATCCAGGCTATACCGGCCCCTACAAAATGTTATTGTTTTTTCCTGCCGCTCGACTTAATTGATTTTTTATCAATTACCAATGAATTTTGACAAAAGTGGGCGTGATGTTGTAGATGCCGATGCCTGCTTCTGTTAATATTTGGATTGTTTGATTAATAATTTTCATACATTGTCTTTCATTTCCAGCCCTGTTCAATAGACCTCTCCAATAATTATTGTGGAACAGGCATCCTGCCTGTTCAAGACAGGCTTTTCTGGAAATGTCTAATAATTATAATTACGTTGCTTGGGATGACTTCATTCCTCAAACTCCTCAAATGCCGATCGCGCACAACAATTTTATTAATTTTACTATCAGCGTTCAACCCAACAGGCTCTCATGAATCAGCACTTTTTCTGTAAGTGCCGCCCAAAGCGAGAATTGGATAATCAAAAAAAATCATACGGCAAGAACGATCGCACGTTTTTAGAACACCCAATTAACTTTCTGCCCTACATCCGCAGGCATGGTGGGTTCCTTCTAACTCCGTCGGTGGTTTCTACACTTGCAGCGCTGCATAAATCCATCAAATTTTTAAATGCTGTTAATATATCGCCGACAGTTCGTTGACTATCTTGACTCTTCCCTTGAGCACAGAACGCAGCAGGCGGTTAATCGAATGTCTGTATTCATCGTCGAGAGAGTCATCCAAAACAGCAGCCATCAAGCCGTAGCGATCGGCTAAAGTCAAACAACCCGTATCCGTAACAGAAGCAAGCATTTCGGAAATAGCGCCGGGGAGAAGTTGAACTAAAAACATGAGACATTCCCTGAATTCGATGCTTATATCATCTCTCTTTCTTGGAAAATCAAGAGTGACGCTGGCATAGCACACAATGTGATGTTTTGAGGCAAACTGTGTGACAGCGACCCCTCTAATGTTGTGACGATCTCTTTCTAAGTCTGCGATCGCACTCACAACATTAATTTTAGATATTCCAATTTCCCCCTCTCCCCTCCTAAATCTAAAGATTTAGAGAGATTTTTCGGTTTTGGGGGTGTCTTTACCCATTTCCCATGTATAAAACGCATCGGCCCTATGCGAAATATTCATAAAACTCAATATTTTGTAAAAATAGCTACGAATATTTACAATCGTGGGCTTTACATTAGCTCATAACAAAGGTGCATCGAAACGCAGCGATCAACCGAATCATCGGTAGGTAGCAACTATAACCATAAATAGTTTGGCGACGTTCGAGCCAGTACCCAGTCAAACTCAAGTTTACAGAAGACCAACCATGCTTAAAAGAAATTCCATCTAGTAACTAAATATACAGTTTTAAATCCATACAGTCACTAAGGTTAGCAGGAAACACACACTTTATGCTCCAAGTCAATACCTCCCCACACAAGTCAGCAGCGAGGGTAAACCGATGACCCAAACAGTAGAACCCAAAGCCCAAGCGAGCCTGAACAAGTTTGAAAAACTCAAAGCCGAAAAAGATGGCTTAGCATTAACAGCCGAACTCGACCACTTCGCCGCCATCGGCTGGGAAGCAATGGACGAAATCGATCGCGAGCACCGCCTCAAATGGCTCGGCATCTTCTTTCGGCCAGTAACTCCCGGCAAATTCATGATGCGGCTGCGCTTGCCCAACGGCATCATTACTAGCAATCAAACCAGAACCCTAGCAGAAATCGTCCAACGCTACGGCGACGACGGCAGCGCCGACATCACCACCAGACAAAACCTGCAATTGCGCGGAATTCGCATCGAAGACGTACCCGACATCTTCCGCCGCCTCAAAGAAGCGGGCATGACCAGCATCCAGTCTGGCATGGACAACGTGCGTAACATCACCGGTTCCCCAGTCGCGGGCCTGGACGCCGACGAACTGATTGATACGCGGGAACTGGCGAACCAAGTCCAAGACATGATTACGAACAGCGGCGAAGGCAACCCCGCGTTTTCAAATTTGCCGAGAAAGTTTAATATTGCGATCGCAGGCTGCCGCGACAACTCAGTCCACGCAGAAATCAACGACATCGCCTTCGTACCCGCTTACAAAGACGGCAACATCGGCTTTAACGTTTTAGTCGGCGGTTTCTTCTCCGCCAAACGCTGCGAAGCTGCAATTCCTCTCAACGCATGGGCAAGTCCTAGCGACGTTGTAGATTTGTGCAAAGCAATTTTAACTGTGTTTCGCGATCAAGGCCCGAGAGCAAACCGCCAAAAATCGCGACTGATGTGGCTGATTGACGAACTCGGAATCGAACAATTCCGAGCCGAAGTCGAACAAGAATTAGGTCGCACTTTGCCCGCCGCCGCGCCGAAAGATGAAATCATCTGGGAGAAACGCGACCACATCGGCATCTACCCCCAAAAACAATCAGGGCTCAACTATGTAGGGCTGCACGTTCCAGTTGGACGGCTGCAGGCATCGGATTTGTTCGATTTGGCCAGAATCGCCGAGGTTTACGGCAGCGGCGAGCTCAGGCTGACTGTGGAAGAAAACGTGATTATTCCCAACGTTCCCGACTCGCGGATTGAATCGCTGGTCAAAGAACCGCTGTTGCAGCGTTTTTCCATCGACCCCGCACCGCTAACGCGAGCCTTGGTTTCCTGTACCGGCGCCAAGTTTTGCAACTTCGCCCTCATCGAAACCAAAAGCCGCTCCGTGGCAATGATTGAGGAACTCGAAGCCGAACTGTCAGTTCCCAAACCTGTCAGAATTCACTGGACGGGTTGCCCCAATTCCTGCGGTCAACCCCAGGTAGCAGACATTGGTTTGATGGGAACAAAAGTTCGCAAGAACGGCAAAACCCTCGAAGGTGTAGACATTTACATGGGAGGCACAGTTGGCAAAGACGCTCATTTGGGTGCTTGCGTCCAAAAAGGCATTCCTTGCGAAGACCTCAAACCGCTGCTGCATCAACTGTTAGTCGAGCAGTTTGGCGCAGTTCCCAAACAGATTACAGGGGATGTAGCTGTGCTGAACCGGCAACTGCAATTGACGGTTGAGGAGGGCGAAACAGCAGTCTCGGCAGCCAAACCTCAGACATCTACTGTTATTTTCGCTCGATCGGGCAAAGAAGTTGCTTGCAGCGAAGATGAGTTCATTCTCGATGTTGCCGAACGGGCAGGAGTCGAACTTGACAGCAATTGCCGGTCGGGAAGCTGTGGCACTTGCCAGCAAAAACTCCTAGAAGGCGAAACGGTCTACGACAGCAAACCAGACGCGGCGGCAGATTTAGAACCAGGGTTCATTTTAACTTGCAGCGCGCGGGCGATCGGCAAAGTGTCGATCGACGCCTAATCTAATAAAGTGAGGTGCGATGCAAAGGTCGCGAATCAATCTCACATCTCACATTTCCACCATCTCAAAGTACAACAACAATTCAAGACAAATGAGCAACCTTTCTAGAAGAAAATTCATCATCACCGCCGGAGCAACAGCAGCCGGCACCCTCCTAGCCCACGGTTGCAGTTCCGGTTCGACCACATCTAACGGAGGTGCAACCCCCGCAGCCGGTGGCGCATCACCCAGCGCTGCCCCAGCAGTCAACATCAACCCTGCCGACGCCCCAGAAGTTACCGCAGCCAAACTCGGATTCATCGCCCTCACCGACGCAGCACCCTTAATCATCGCCCAAGAAAAAGGGTTATTTGCCAAGTACGGCATGAAAGACGTACAAGTTACCAAACAAGCATCTTGGCCAGTTACTCGCGACAACTTAGAACTCGGTTCCGACAAAGGTGGCATTGACGGAGCCCACATCTTATCTCCGATGCCTTACCACATGACATTAGGCACTATTACCAAAGGCAATCAGCCAGTGCCGATGTACATTGTCGCCCGGTTAAATACTAACGGTCAGGCAATTTCCCTCAGCAAAAAATACCTAGATTTAAAAGTAGGTACAGACAGCGCACCTCTGAAAGCAGCTTTTGCAAATCAAAACGTTCCTATTGCTATGACCTTTCCCGGCGGCACCCACGACTTGTGGATACGCTACTGGCTAGCAGCCGGCGGTATTAATCCAGATACAGATGTTTCCGTGATTCCCATACCGCCGCCCCAAATGGTAGCGAACATGAAATCTGGCAGCATGGAAGCCTTTTGCGTAGGCGAACCTTGGAATGCTCAGCTCGTTACTCAAAAGGTAGGATACACCGCCTTAATAACTGGAGAAATGTGGAAAGATCATCCTGAAAAAGCTTTAGGTTTAAGAGGAGATTGGGTTGACAAAAACCCCAAAGCTGCAAAAGCAATTACAATGGCCGTACTGGAAGCCCAGCAGTGGTGCGACAAGGCAGAAAATCACGATGAGATGTGCCAAATTATCTCTCAAGATAAGTGGTTAAAAGTTCCAGTAGCAGATATTATCGGTCGCTCTAAAGGTCAAATTGACTACGGTACCGGCCGCATTGAAGCTGCCAGCCCTGTGGCGATGAAATTCTGGGCCGATAATGCTTCGTATCCCTACAAGAGTCACGATGCTTGGTTCTTAGCTGAAAATATTCGCTGGGGTTATATCCCAGCAACTACCGACATCAAAGCAACCGTTGATAAAGTTAACCGGGAAGATATTTGGAAAGCAGCAGCGACAACACTTGGCGTCCCCGCCGCCCAAATTCCTACTACTACTTCTCGCGGTGTCGAAACCTTCTTTGACGGCGTGAAGTTTGACCCAGAAAAACCAGAAGAATATCTGAAGAGTCTGGCAATCAAAAAAGCATAATTAGTTGGTTGAGTGTTGAGTGTTGACTGTTGACACTTGACAAATACCTAAAAGTGACGGTGTTGAACAGAGTGAAACGCAGGGTGCGTTCCACCAACTAAACCAGTTGAACTCTGTTCAAAGTATCTAAAAATAATCGATTATTCACAATACTGCAAAAAGAAAAATGGCAACAAACCTCGCTGTTACTAAAAGCAAAAATCCAGTAAATTTCGTTCTGGATCATGTTCAAAAAAACCGCCGAAAAATCATCCGCCCGCTGGTAGCAATTACAGTTCTGCTGATAATCTGGCAAATCCTCTGCAATAGTCCCGACTCCAGCTTGCCAGGGCCAATCAAAGCTGTCCAAGAAACCTGGAATCTGATTATCAATCCGTTCTTCGACAACGGCGGTACAGACAAAGGCTTGTTCTGGCAAATTTTTGCTAGCTTGCAGCGGGTGGCGATCGGCTTTACTTTGGCAGCAGTTCTCGGCATCAGTTTAGGCATCCTGATCGGTACAAACTCCCTAATGTTCGATGCTTTAGACCCGCTGTTTCAAGTATTCAGAACTATCCCGCCCCTGGCTTGGCTGCCGATCGCCCTGGCTGTATTTCAACAGTTCAATCCCTTTGAAGGTCTGGGGATGAAAGCTAACGAAGTTTCAGCACTTTTCGTAATCTTAATTACAGCAATTTGGCCGATTCTAATTAACACCACAGTAGGGGTTCAACAAATACCCCAAGACTACAGAAACGTCGCCCGCGTCTTGCGCCTCCCTAACCAAAAATACTTCTGGAAAATCCTGCTTCCCTCTTCTGTTCCTTACATCTTCACTGGCTTGAGAATTGGCATCGGTTTGTCTTGGCTGGCGATCGTAGCTGCGGAAATGTTAGTCGGCGGCGTCGGCATCGGCTTCTTCATCTGGGACGCTTACAACAGTTCTCGACTCAGTGCAGTGATTCTAGCAGTGCTTTATGTAGGAATCGTCGGTTTGATTTTAGACAGAATCGTTGGTTTCATCGCGTCCAAAGTTGTTCCCGAAGAACAGAAATAGAATTTGGGCATCGGGCATCGGGCATCGGGCATCGGGCATCGGGCATGGCGAATGGGGAATGGGGAATGGTTGCCAACTACAAACTGGTAGAAATGAGTTGTAAATTAATGCCCAATGCCCAATGCCCAATGCCCAATTAATAATCAGCATCATACAAATTACAAACTAACCTAAAATTACCATGTCAGTATTTGTTGAAGTAGACCACGTTGACCGTGTATTTAATTTGCCCAATGGAGAGCAATACATCGCTCTTAAAAATATCGAACTGAAAATTAAAAAGGGAGAATTCATCACCTTAATTGGCCACTCGGGCTGTGGCAAATCTACGCTGCTAAATATCATCGCCGGCCTCGACAAAGCAAGTCAGGGCGGGATTACTTTAGAAGGGCGCGAAGTCCGCGATCCAGGCCCGGATAGAATGGTGGTGTTTCAAAATTACTCGCTGCTACCTTGGCTGACGGTGCGCGAAAATATTGCCCTAGCAGTAAATGAAATTTACAGCGGCAACTCTCCAGAAGATCGCGAGTTGGTGATCGAACACCACATTAAATTAGTGGGACTCGGACACGCCGCCGACAAACGCCCAGGCGAAATTTCTGGGGGGATGAAACAAAGAGTTGCGATCGCCCGCGCCCTGGCGATTCGCCCGAAATTGCTGCTGCTAGACGAACCCTTCGGAGCTCTCGACGCTTTAACTCGCGGCGGTTTGCAAGACCAGTTGATGAAAATTTGCGAGGAAAGCAAAGTCACCAGCGTGATGGTAACTCACGACGTGGATGAGGCTTTATTACTGAGCGATCGCATTGTGATGCTCACCAACGGCCCGGAAGCGCAAATCGGGCAAATCCTCGAAGTGAACATTCCCCGCCCCCGCAAGCGCATGGAAGTTGTCAACCATCCGAGTTACTACGCACTGCGTAACGAAATGGTTTACTTCCTCAACCAGCAAAAGCGGGTCAAACAGCGTCGGGCCAAACAACAACCGCCTGTCATCGCCCGCAACGGTTTGGAAAAAATCAACCTCGACATCGGCTTTATTCCCCTCACAGACTGCGCCCCCTTAGTAGTAGCTAAAGAAAAAGGATTCTTCAAAGCCCACGGCTTGGAAGAAGTTACTCTCAGCCGCGAACCTAGCTGGAAAGCGATCGCCAAAGGAGTCGCCGAAGGACGGCTGGACGCGGCGCAAATGGTCGCAGGAATGCCGATCGGGATGCTGTTGGGCCTCGACGGTGAAGCCCCTGTACCCGTCTGTAGCGCTATGACGCTCTCTCGCAACGGCAATTCGATTGTTTTCAACAAAGACCTCTACAGACAAGGCATTCGGACATTAGAGGATTTCAAAGCTGCGATCGCCAAGACTCCCGATAAAGTTCACACCTTGGGCATGGTACACTCTGCCTCCATGCACAATCTGCTGTTCCGCTACTGGCTGGCCGCCGGTGGCATCGACCCGGATCTCGACGTGGGCTTGACCGTGATTCCGCCCCCGCAGATGGTATCGAATTTAAAAGCAGGCAACATTGACGGTTACTGCTCAGGCGACCCCTGGAACTCCCACGCAGTCAACAGTGGTACGGGTTTTGTTATGGCCCGTTCCCTCGATATTCTGCCCGGACACATCGAAAAAGTTCTCGGTGTTAGTGAAGATTGGGCTCAGAAATATCCTCAAACCCACCTCGCCCTCGTCAAAGCGCTTTTGGAAGCCTGCGAATACTGCGATGACCGGCGCAACCGCGAAGAAGTCCTAGCATTGATTAGCCAAGAACAATACATTGGCGCCGATCCGAAAGACATCCGTCCAGGGTTCATCGATCCGTACAACTCTGGTACGGAGGCAGAACCAGAAATGCTCTACAATTTCAACCAGTTCTCTGTTGACAAAACCAATTTTCCAGACCGCCTAGAAATGGTGTGGGTGATGGCGCAGATGGCTCGCTGGGGACTGATCCCGTTCCCGAAAAACTGGGTGGAAGTGGTCGATCGAGTTTTGCGGCCCGATGTTTTTGGTCAAGCAGTGCGCGAATTGGGTTTGCCGGATATTGCCAGAGATCGCCGGACGATCGAGCTATTTGACGGCACTGTGTTTAATCTCGACGACCCGATCGACTATCTTCACAATGTCAAAATCAAACGTGCCGTCCGCATTGAAGAAATCTTAATTGAACAAATAGGCAGTCAGTGTTCCATCAAACTGCCAGCATAACCAGCAAATAGGAAGAGGGAATGAGGAGCAAGAAATCAGGAAACAAGACTCCACATTTCCCGCTTCCTAAGTCCCTAATTTCAAATTCTCAATCCAAAGTTGTCATGTCTAATTCCTCAACCCAAAATCCAAATCCTGAAAATATGCAAACTCTAAAAACTCCCCAAAAAACCAAACTTCAAACGCCCAAGCAAGACTTTCTTACGATTAAAGACGTATCGAAAGTCTACGAAACTCCTAAAGGCCCTTACGTGGTTCTCGACGGTGTAAACCTGACTATTAATGAAGGCGAATTTATTTGTTTGATCGGTCACTCTGGCTGCGGCAAATCAACTTTGCTGAATATGATTGCGGGATTCAACGGGCCGACAAACGGAGAAGTAGCCCTGGAAGGTTCGCAGATTACTGAACCAGGCCCCGATCGCATGGTGGTGTTTCAAAACTACTCGCTGCTACCGTGGCTGACTGCTACTGAAAATATTCACCTCGGCGTTGAAAATGTTTACCCGGAAAAGTCCGCAGACGAACACAATACGATCGTCCAGGAACACTTGGAATTAGTGGGGCTGACCGAAGCTTGTAACAAAAGACCGGGCCAATTGTCCGGGGGGATGAAACAGCGGGTGGCGATCGCCAGAGCTCTGGCAACTCGTCCCAAACTGTTGATTTTGGACGAACCTTTCGGAGCTCTAGACCCGATTACCCGGGAAGAGTTGCAGGAAGAATTGCTGAAAATTTGGCGGAAGGAAAAAATTACCGTCATTATGATTACTCACGATATTGATGAGGCTTTGTTTTTGGCCGATCGCATCGTGATGATGACCAACGGGCCTGCTGCTTCCATCGGCGAAGATATGCACGTTCCGTTCAGCCGTCCCCGCAACCGGGCGCGGATTATGGAAGACCCGAAATACTACGAACTTCGCAACTTTGCTTTGGAGTTCCTGTTTTCTCGCTACGCCCACCACGAAGAAGGTGAAGAAACGGACTCGGAGACAGAAGCCGTCGCGCTACCGATGCCATTACCTGCTAGCAAAAAGCCTGCGGTTGCTGACAGGCCTCTTGCACCTGCACCTTTTGTGTCTCACGCTGCCGAACCCTCAGAAGCCTCGTCGATCAAACGCGGCATCCTGGCAGCCTCGTGGTTCGTAGCAATGTTTACTTTAGCTGCGGTCAATATGTCTGTTGTTTCCAGCCAGCTAAAGCAAGCGAAACTAGCAGAAACTGCACCACAGGCGCCGACTGCCGGGGCGATTGTGAGTTCTCCCCCCAGCCCGCAAATCGCAGCAAGTTCGATCGCACCGACTGCTAGCCCTGCACCCATTGCTGCTGCAAGTCCTGCACCCATTGCTGCCACCACTGCCACATCAGTGATTTCTGACCAAGCCGAACTCGATGCGATCGGAAAGCAGTTGTATGCACAAATCGACCAAAAATGGAGAACAACTCCGACATTTACCGAAAGCTTGACTTATCGGGTCAAAGTAAAACAAAACGGGGAGATCCTACAGTTCGATCCCACAAATAAAGCAGCTAAAGATTTCGTCAAAGAAACTCCTCTGCCGGTTTTGCAAACTCCTGCAGATGCCGCAGCAGGCTCTGAAAAAACTGCTGAGTTCCAAGTAACTTTTAGCCCCACCAACGGTGGCGTATTAGAAGTTAAAACAGAGAAGTAGGCGAGATAATACTTCCGCACTAAATCTCGAATTGGTATTAACAACCAGGTCAAAAGTAGTACCTGCGCGCTGTTTGAACTCGGCAAAAATTCCTCCTATCCCCCATTCTTGGGGGTGACAAGAGTTAGGTTGAAATTTCCTCTGTTGGAGTAAGATTTAGCAGCAGTCAGAAGCTGACTACAAGCGAGAGCGAGCCAGATTTTTAGTAAGATAGCGGGTAATTCTAAATCAGGGTATTGTCCGTGTCTGTGAAGCATATATGCGGTAAGTTAGTAATGATTGACACGTTATTTGCAGGAGCCCTCAGTTCCGACTATAATGACAAATTACGAATTACCCATTAGCTTTCAAAAATTAGCATCTAAAATCACCAGATGGAAACTATAAAAACTCTTTGCCCATACTGCGGTGTAGGTTGCGGTCTAGAAGTTGTTCCCGACAAAAAACAAAGTTGGAAAGTGCGGGGCGATCGCAATCACCCATCGAGTCAAGGCATGGTTTGTATTAAGGGAGCAACCGTAGCAGAGTCCATTCGGAGCGATCGGCTACTGTATCCGATGATGCGAGATACTCTCGACCAACCGTTCCGCCGCGCTAGCTGGGACGAAGCTTTCGATGCAATTGTTAACCGCATCCAAACAATTCGCAGCACCAGCGGCCCCGATGCTTTGTGCGTTTACGGGTCGGGTCAATTCGCAACAGAAGATTATTATATTGCCCAGAAACTAATGAAAGGTTGTCTGGGTACTAATAATTTTGATGCTAATTCTCGCTTGTGTATGTCTTCAGCAGTCTCTGGATACGTTCAAAGCTTTGGCTCGGACGGGCCGCCTTGCTGTTACGACGATTTAGAATTAACAGATTGCGCTTTTATTATTGGTAGCAATACAGCGGAATGCCATCCGATTGTATTCAATCGATTAGCTAAGTACCACAAAAAGCATCCCCATGTCAAGATGATTGTGGTAGATCCAAGGCGGACTCCGACTGCGGAAGCGGCGGATTTGCACTTAGCAATTAAACCGGGTACGGATATAGATTTGCTTAATGGAATTGCATATTTGCTGTTACGCAGGCAAGCAATAGATGCTGAGTTTATTGAAGAATGCACGGCGAATTTTTCAGCTTTTGCTGAGGTTATTAGCAGCTACACGCCGGAGTTTGTAGCCTCGCGCTGCGGCATTACTGTCAGCGAGTTAGAAACGGCGGCAAACTACTGGGAACAGTCGCAGCGGGTTTTGTCGCTGTGGTCGATGGGAATGAATCAGTCGTCGGAAGGCACGGCAAAGGTGCGATCGCTGATTAATTTGCACTTAATGACAGGTCAAATCGGCAAACCGGGATGCGGCCCGTTTTCCCTCACGGGCCAGCCAAACGCGATGGGAGGGCGGGAAGCCGGAGGACTGTCTCACTTGCTCCCAGGCTACCGATTTGTGAAAAATGCTGAACACAGAACCCAAGTCGAGGAGTTTTGGGGAATCGCACCGGGAAGCATTTCCCCGAATCCAGGCCGCACAGCTTGGGAGATGATTACCGGTTTGGAAACTGGCGAAGTCGAGTTGCTGTGGATTGCAGCTACTAATCCGGTGGTGAGTATGCCGGATTTGGAACGTACTAAAGCTGCTTTGCTGCGATCGCCCTTTACTATTTATCAAGAAGCTTACTATCCCACTGAAACCTCTGCCTACGCTCACATCCTGCTGCCGGCAACGCAGTGGAGCGAAAAAACCGGAGTAATGACGAATTCCGAACGCCGCGTTACCTTTTGTCCCGGTTTCGACACTCCCTCCGGGGAAGCCCGCGACGACTGGAGCATTTTCGCCGAGGTGGGACGGCGGTTGGGTTTTGCCCAACACTTTGCTTTCGAGAACAGTGCGGAGGTGTTTAAAGAGTACGCGCAGTTGACGCGGGGTCAGCCTTGCGACATGACCGGTCTCAGCCACGAATACATCCGCCAAGAAGGGCCACAGCAGTGGCCTTGCCGGGAAAACGAGCCTGTGCATCCAGCGAACGAAGCGAAACGGCTGTATACTGACAGGCGTTTTCACACTCCTGACGCGCGGGCAAGATTTTCGGCCTATCACTCGCGGGGACTGGCAGAACCTCCCGATCCCAATTATCCGTTTGTGTTGACGACAGGGAGACTTTACGGACACTGGCACACGATGACGCGGACGGGTAGAACAGAGAAAATTAATCAATTGCACCCCGATCCGTTTTTGGAAATTCATCCCCGCGATGCTGCCCAATTGCAGATTAAGGAGGGAGATTTGCTGGAAGTTCGATCGCGCCGCGGCAAGGCGCAGTTTCCAGCAAAAGTCACAAAGGCGATCGCCCCAGGTACGCTATTTGTACCCATGCACTGGGGTTCTCTGTGGGCCGAAGGTGCTGAAGCCAATGCCATGACTCATTCTGCAAGCTGTCCAGATTCCAAACAGCCTGAGTTAAAAGCTTGTGCGGTGCAGTTGGTGCTGGTTGGGGCAGAAACTGCCGCAGAAGTTGAGGAATTTAATTGGGCAAAATCCACCCTCGCCGTCACTTCTTGAGCTGCCGTCCAACTACGGGATGTTACAAATCACCGAAGAACGAGCGGGAAGCCGCGGGGGATAGACAGGGAAACGAGAGGAAGTTGGTTGACGTTCGGCGAGCACTCAGTCAATCACGCTCAGTCGAACGATTGAATCTTTACTCCACAGATGAATCTGGGATATTGAACAAGAGTCGAAAATTTTGCACTCTTCCCGACAGGAGTCCGGGGCTTGTATCCGTTTTTTGGGGTAACAACCTCTCTCGATCGAGCAATTTTGAACTCGGACATACCCTACACATAAATCTTAAATCCCAAATCCCAGATCTAAAACCTAAAATCGTTATGCCATTACGCAGCCTAAAAACTGCGTTTCCCCGGCAGAGCCCGGGAATAAGGAAAATTAAATTTATTTATTCTAAGTTTTTCCTTCTTGATTGGGAGTTTTTGCTTCGGCTGAATGCCTTATGGCCAAAGGCTTATGCTTTCTTTTTAATTAATCGAGTCAGACAATTGCCGTTTGCACCTCAAGGTGCTATAATCGTTTTACAAGGCTTTATTTTCGGCAGTGCAGTTCGTTCGATCGGCGTTCCTCCGGATTTAAATCTCTACACCCTCTGATTCTGGAGAATGTTCAATGTCAATCTATGTCGGCAATTTATCCTACGAAGTAACGCAGGAACACCTCAACCAAACTTTTGGAGAGTACGGAACAGTAAAGCGCGTTCAGTTGCCTGCTGACCGGGAAACAGGTCGGATGCGGGGTTTCGCTTTTGTAGAAATGTCTACTGAAGCCGAAGAAGCCGCAGCCATTGAGGCTCTTGACGGTGCTGAGTGGATGGGTCGCGACCTCAAGGTCAATAAGGCAAAACCCCGCGAAGAACGTGGTTCTTCTAACAGCGGTAACTGGGGTAACAACGATCGCGGTGGCAATTCTCGTCGCTACTAAACCACCCGAGCTAAATTTTTAGCTATCTTCTATAGCGCGTCGGAGCAAACTGGGAGTCAACAATCATTCTCTGTTGAGAATAGATAGTTAGTTCAGTCGTCGCACCGCGCCTTAAAAGCCTCAAAATATTGCTAGACAATAGTTTGAGGTTTTTTTATGGCAAAAATTTATTAAGTAGGAGTTCATCGCGCGCGATCGATTCCTAGCTGACACGAAAAACTATAAGATATAACCGGCAAAGAGAGCCGCCTTTTCCCAAGTACCCGGGTGATGCCGTAAAACCAGGCAATCACAGAGTTTTGCGCTTGCAAAGTGTACCGAACAATGACAAAATTATTAATTAAGAATTAAGACTAAATCACTTTTATGCTGAAAAAAATATTTAGGCAAATTTCCAAGTCAAGCAGTGATGAAAATTTTCTGCATTTTACAGAAAGTGTAGAAGTAGTAATATCGAAAATTTTATCACTGGCGATGATTTGGGTAATTCTCCTCAGCGTTTGCGATTTGCTGATTTTTTTAGCAAAAGAATTGGTAAACCACACTGATAATTTGTTAAAAGACACGTTGTTTGTCATATTTGGGTTATTTTTAAATGTTTTAATTGCTCTGGAAATCTTAGAAAATATTACAGCTTATCTGAAAAAGCACGTAATTCAAGTAGAGCTAGTTATTGTAACTTCTTTGATAGCAGTATCTCGAAAAATCATCATTCTTGACCTGGAAAAGAAAACCGCAGCCGACTTGATTGGTTTGGCGACAGCAATTTTCGCGCTTTCCATCAGTTACTTGATAGTGCGGTCTACAAATAAAGGAAAAGATTAATATCGGGAATTGAGAAGTGGGAATTGTTAATAACTAATATCAGATCCGGTCGAGCGACCGGACATGATATTATTCCAACAAACCAGGAGGAGGCACAATTTCAATTCGGCCTTGTTCTAAGTCAACAACTGGCACAATCTCTTCCACAAAAGGAATCAAGATTTTTGTGGATTTAGGCTCTTTAACGCGAATTTTCCGTGGTTTGCGGGTATTTCTGGGGTCAGCGTTGGCTTGGGGAGTTTCACGCTGTTTTGGCTTTTCTAATTCTGCGGCGACAGTTTCCGGCGCGGTTAGATTCGTTTCTACTTCTAAAAGGTCGTTACCTGCGGGAATAATATCACTTACCTTGCCTAAAATTTCCCCGGTTAACTGGTTAAAAACTTCCATACCGATCAAATCTTGGACGTAAAACTCATCAGATTCGAGGTAAGGTCGATCGGTCTTTTCAACAAACAACTTACAGCCCCGCAGCGCCTCAGCACTATCGCGGTCTTCCACACCCTCTACCTCTACAGCATACAGCCCTTTGCCCGGAATGTAGCGACCGCCCAAAAACTCGATCGGTTCCGGTTCACTTTTGTTAGGGCGCAAAATCCACCGCTTTCCCGGTTCGATAAACCTTTCCGGGAAATCCGAATCGGGATAGACTCGCACTTCCCCGTCCAAACCTTGAGCTGCTACAATTTTACCGATTTCTATCCATTCAGACATAAACTTTTTGGGAATTAGGAATTGGGAATTAGGAATTGGCAATTGACAATTGACAATTGGCAATTGGGCATTGGGCAAAAAAGCATCTTCGCAGAAAAGCCTTGGTAGCAAACAACAAATAACTACTGACTAATGACTACTGACTACTGACTTCTTTACACCAATCCAGTTCTCAGCGCTACAACTGCTGCTTGCACGCGGTCATCCACTGCCAACTTATTCATAATACCGCGAACATGAGTTTTAATAGTATTTGGACTCAAGTAAAGCGCCGCTGCAATTTCGGGATTGCTGTTACCTTCCACCATTAATCTTAACACCTCCAATTCCCGCTGCGACAACTGACCAAAAGTAGTTGTAGAGGCAGGTATCGGGGGTTTGAGGTGTTCGATGACAGTCCGGGCAATTTGAGGATCAAGATATGTAGCGCCCTCTGCTGCGGCTGCGATCGCTGCTAACAGCCTGTCTACAGAAGCACCTTTAATACAATAAGCATCAGCACCACTAGAAAGGGCAGCAATAATTTCAGTTTCTGCCGTGTGAGAAGTTAACATTACGACTCGAACTTCGGGCAGTTGTGCTTTAATTTGCTGCGTCGCTGCTATGCCGTCGAGCCGCGGCAAACCGATATCCATTACAATAATATCAGGTTTGAGTTTCAGTGCGGCTGCTACGCCTAAATAGCCGTCTTCTGCTTGTCCTACTATTTCTATTTCTGGGGAATCGGCTAAAACTTGCTCTAATCCCAGTTGCATCATCGGGTCATCTTCAACAATTAAAATTCTCATAATTAATTGGCAATTGGTAATTTTTCCGGCTGACTGTTGACTGTTGACTGCCAACTAACTACTGCCAACTGACTACTGTCAACTGACTAATGACTAACTTTTAAAACCTCCACGAATTCGCCCGGTACAATCCAGGTGTCCCCTGGTGGCAAAACTGCTAAACCACTCGTATTGGCGAGGTTAATTAAATTCGCTGAATTTTGGCTGCCGCTAGCAGGTTCAAATTCCCAGACTCCGGCAACTAAATGTAGTTTACCCCAAACATAAGTTTCGCGCTGCCCAGGCGATCGCAATTCAGCATTACACCTAGCTTTGAGAAACTCCGGCCCCCAAGCATCCAGGGCAAGCCCAGACATCTTTTTCAAAGCAGGCACAACAAAGCGCCAACAGCAGACTAAAGCCGAAACCGGATTTCCTGGCAAACCAAAATAGAGACAATCCGAACTCAAACTCGGCGAATCATCATTCTTTTCACCTCGTTTAAACGCAGCAACCGTTAAAGGTTTTCCCGGCTTAATCGCCACAGAACTAATGTGAATTTTTCCTCCCAAATCCCCCAATATTTTCTCAATATAATCGTAGTCTCCTACCGAGACGCCCCCCGTAGAAAGTACCACATCCGCCGTCGCAACAGCCCGGGATATCGCCTTATTTAACGCATCTTCATTATCAGGAACAATGCCCAATCGAATCGGTTCAAATCCCATTTGCGCCAACAAAACTGTCAAAGCATACTGATTCGAGTCTACCAGTTTCCCCGGTGCCAAAGGTTCGTCTGGCGATACCAATTCGTCACCAGTAGAAAAAATTGCCACCCGCAGCCGCCGATAAACGGGAACTTGAATGCACTGGGCAGTTGCTAACACCGCCATTTCTGGGGCATTGATAACTGTACCGGGAGTTAGCAAAGTTTTTCCTGCTTGATAAAAAGCGCCTTTGTGCCTGACAAATGCTTGCGGTTTTTCAGGAGAAACTAAGATAAAAATACGATCGCCCTCACGCCTTGTTTCTTCCTGCATTACCACCGTATCAGCACCGGCAGGCACCACCCCACCCGTAAAAATTCGCGCCGCTTGCCCCGATTGGACGGTATTTTGAGGCTGATATCCGGCTGGAATCTCTTCTACTACTTCGAGTACCACTGGTTTTTCGGCGCTACAGTTTTCCACATCCGCAAACCGCACCGCGTACCCATCCATTGCTGAATTATCCCAATAAGGAAAATCCAGGGAACCAGTGACGGCAGCAGCCAAAATGCGCCCCGATGCTGCCAGTAAGTCTACAGTTTCTACATCCCCCTGACTGTCGAGGGGTTGCGCCAAATTTAGAATGATCGATTCTGCTTCTTTCACTGACAGCATGACTGTCTCCTTGTTTTGATAACACTCATGATTAAGTTTAGCAAAATATCCAGAGATATTGGTGATATAATTTTTTTGGATTTGGGCAGTAGACCTAATTTTTGGTATTAATTGCTTATGACTCTTTCGCGCTTTGTTGTCCGACTAAATTGTTTATCTTTATTATTGGTGGCGCTACTGATATTTTTTACTCAACTTTCAGGCTTAAAAGTCAGCGACTTATTCTTTCAGCCTTATTTTTCTCCCCATCCTAATGTCGCCTTGTTAACTCGTACTTTCCAAATTTTATGTTCTGTACCAGTCGTTGTTTGTACTTTCACCTATGGATTAGCTAAAACTATTCAACCATGTCCTAATGAAAATAGATTTATTTTATTTTCCGCTCTTTTAACAGGTGGATTTCTACTGAATCAAACTTACCGAATTCATATATATATGATAGCCATAGGAATTCCTAAGCTAGGAGTAAGTCTTTTATACGCCGTTATTTTGTCATCTTACGGATGGTTTTTTAGGCGAGAACTACAGTTAACTCCCTACCAAATATTGTTAGCGGGTTTGGGCTTGTTGTTTTTTGCGATCGGCGTAGATGCCCTGCATTTAAAAAACAAAATATTATCCAGTTTACTAGAGGGAGTACCTAAACTGTTTAGCGAAATTAACATTGCATTTTATTATTGGTATGTCTGTAAGTGTTTCCTGAACAAAGTTTTTTATAAAAATATTGAGAGCTAGTTATAAGTAGATGATATAATCATATCACAAGTGCCTCCCCAAACCTACAACTCAAATCCTCAGTCCTCCATCAATAATATTTACAGCATCTGCATCGCTCAGCATTTATCCGCCTTCATATACATTATCTGGCTTAAAAGTTCCAACGCATCCTGATAAAATACCATGATAGCAGTTACCATCAACTTCAACTCGATCGCCCAAATAACCGACGACCAATTTTATCAACTGTGCCGCGAAAACCCCGATGTCAAATTTGAACGCAACGCCAAAGGAGAAATAATCGTCATGCCACCCACAGGAGGAGAAACCGGAAATTACAATTTTGAAATAGCTACTGATTTTGGAATTTGGAACCGACAAACTAAACTGGGAATTTGTTTCGATTCTTCAACTTGCTTCAAACTGCCAAGCGGTGCCAACCGTTCTCCCGATGTCTCTTGGATTGAAAAATCAAGATGGGATGCACTCACTCCCGAACAAAAACAAAAATTTCCTCCCATTGCCCCGGATTTTGTCTTAGAGTTAATGTCGCCAACCGACAGTTTAAAAGATACTCAATACAAAATGCAAGAATACATGAATAACCAAGTAAAACTAGGCTGGTTAATCAACCGCAAAACCCGCCGAGTCGAAATCTATCGCCAAGGACAAGAAATAGAAGTTTTGGAATGTCCAACAGAACTTTCAGGAGAAGATGTTTTGCCCGGTTTCGTGCTAAACTTGAAAACACTGTGGCAATAACTAGACATCTAGCATCTATCAGCGTTTATTTGCGTTCATCTGCGGTTAAAAAAATCTAATGGAAACCAATACAGAAACTACTGCAACCACTGGCTTAACAGCGGAACAACACAAACAGAAAATGCAGCGCCGCCAAGAAGTACAGGCGCAGCGAATCGCTAACTCCTCAAAAGAAAAAGGTTTAATTATAGTCAATACCGGTAACGGCAAAGGCAAAACTACAGCCGCTTTGGGAATGGTTGTGCGATCGCTCGGCCACGGATACCGCGTCGCTATAGTACAATTTATCAAAGGAGCTTGGGAACCCGCAGAGAAAGCCGTTTTTCAACTCTGGGAAAAACAGCTAGAATTCCACGCAATGGGAGAAGGCTTTACCTGGGACACGCAAGACCGCGATCAAGATATCGCGACAGCTCAAAAAGCCTGGGAAAAATCCCTAACTTTTATCTGCAATCCCGAATTTAAATTAGTTCTTCTAGATGAAGTCAATATAGCATTAAAACTAGGTTATTTGCAAGTCGAGCAAGTGCTTTCCGGGTTAGAACAAAAGCCAGAAGAAACCCACATTATTTTAACAGGCAGAGGCGCCCCGCCAGCGCTAATCGAACGGGCAGACTTGGTGACAGAAATGACTTTAGTTAAGCATCCATTCCGAGAACAAGGCATTAAAGCTCAACCAGGTATTGAGTATTAATGTTGTTTGTCAAGACTTTTTACCCGATATAAAATTTAAAAGAGAGCTATGCTGGTAAGGTTAAGGTAAAAGTTGACCCCTTGCCAAACTCGCTAGCCACAGTAATTTCTCCCCCCAGCATCTGAGAGTATTTCTGCGCTATTGCCAAACCCAAGCCCGTACCTCCGTACTTGCGGGTAGTCGAAGCATCAGCTTGCGTAAAAGGTTGAAATAACTTTTGTAGCTGTTCAGGAGTCATCCCAATCCCAGTATCACTACAATTAAAAATTAACTGTTCAGAATCCCAACTATTCTCGTCATTTTTAATTCTTTCAACGCTGAGTATAATTGTTCCTTTATGAGTGAACTTAGCTGCATTGCTGAGCAAATTAAACAAAATTTGAGTAAGCTTAATTTGATCGGAATACAATTCGCCAATATTATTAGGACACTCCACATTCAGGCGATTTGTGTTTCGCAAAAATAGCGGTTCAACAGTTCTAGCTACATCTTGAACGACCTCCGACACGTCAAAAGTTTCTAATTCCACTTCCGCGTGACCGGCTTCAATCTTCGACAAGTCCAGAATATCATTAATTAAGGTTAGTAAAAGCTGGCCTGAATTGTGAATTCTCTCTAAATCAGACACAAAATTTTCTGCGCCCAAATCTAAAGCCTCTTCTTGCAGAATCTCGCTGTAACCGATAATCGCATTCAGAGGAGTTCGTAGTTCGTGGCTCATGTTAGCCAAAAACTGACTTTTAGCCAAACTAGCTGCTTCTGCAGCTTCCTTGGCCTTGTAGAGTTCGGCCTCCGCTTGCAAGCGGTCGGTCACGTCGTGAGCAAGCACTAATTCAGCATTTCTGCTATCAAATAGCATGGCATAAGAAGTAATTTCTACATCAATAATTGTTCCGTCTTTTTTCAGGTGCTGCCACACACCTGCAAACTCAATACCAGCATCTACTGGGGATATATTTTCTAGCAATTTCGGCAGCTCTTGGGAGGGACGAATGTCCGCAACGGTCATGTTGAGAAATTCGTCGCGAGTGTAGCCGTAGTGTTCGATAGCAGCTTGATTGACGGCTATAAATTCCTGAGTTTCTAAATCGTAAACCCACATCGGATGGGGGTTATTTTTAAACAAAAGTCTGTAGCGTTCTTCCGAGGCTCGCAGTTCGGCTTCTGCTTGCTTGCGCTCGGTAATGTCGCGGACAACAGTGCAAATAATCTCGCGGCCTCCGTAGGAAATCACGCTCCCGCTCACTTCTACATCCACGCAGGAACCGTCTCGGCGGCGGTAGAGAACTTCGCCAATCCTGAATTGTTTGTCCGTCAGCAGCAACTCGATATTGTTGTCAATTAGGTCTTTAGAGTAAGCGATGATATCGTAAATAGTCAGTTGCGAAATCGCATCAAGACTGTAATCGAGCAAGTCTGTAAACGCTGTATTGGCTTCCAAAAGACGTTTGGTTTGAGCGTCCCACAGGAAAATGCAATCTGTAGCTTGCTCCACGACAGCTCGGTAGCGGGCTTTTTCCTCAAGTTGTTCGCTTTCGGCTTGGGCGATCGCACTCAACATTCCGTTGATAGTATGGGCAAGGTCGGACAACTCATCTTCACCCGTCACAGGTAGTCGCACCGAGAGGTCTTGGCTGCTGCTGACGTGGTTGACTGCTTTCGCCAAACCGCTCAACCGAGACAGCACCAGACGCTCTAGCAGCAGCAGAGTGCAGCCGACCAACCCAACTCCCGCTAGCGCTACAGACCCCAGCAGGTACAGTAAACTAATTTGACCTTGCCGATATATTTCTCTGGGGATATCCACCCGCAATAGCAGCGCAGGTTGGTTGTAAATATCCCGGATCAAAGTGTAACCCGCGATCGACTCTTCGCTTAAAGGACGCACAAAAATCGGTTTTTTTTCCGACAGTTTCTCCCGCGCTTTCTCGAAGTCTGCAGGCAACTGAGCCTCATTAACGCTGTGTACAATGAGTGGCAAGCGAGTAATTTTAGAAACCTTCGCAATGCTCGCAGCATCCAAATTGCGCCCGAATACCAGCGTACCCCGGATCGGGCCGGTGCTTTTAGTCGTGAGAATTGGCCGGGAAGTAATCAGTATTGGCCCTGACGGTAGTAGCAGGATACCAGCGAGGCTGCTTTTGGCGTTGGGGTGCTGCAACAGCGGGTCGCTCAGAGAAATGCGGCGTTTTAATGCTTCTGGAACAGGCGTTAGTTTCAGCTTTTGGCTGTCGAAACCCGTACTGTAAACTATTTTGCCAGAAGTATTGACAAAAATGGCTATATTAACTCTTATATTAGCCAGCCCTTCTGGAATTAAATTGGAGGCAATGAATTTTGAGTTGCGGTTTTGGATGAAAGTGTAGGTGTCGTCCCAGGACGACCAGTCGGCAAAGCGCGAGTTGAAGTCATCTGCGGTTTGCCCGAACACGCTGAGCACTCCCTTGACAACCTGTGTGGCTTCTTGTTCCTCTGCTTTGATCAGGCTGCCCAAGAGGATGCTTGAGGAGGCGACATACAGAATGCCAGTCAATGCAGCGATGGTAATGCCAACGATCGATAGTGTTTTCCGACGCAGTTTCATCTTGCCATGTGTGTGGTGTCCGTCCGAAATCTCAACTCAGGAGCAATTTTACTACTGTTTCCTGAACCCTGACCGAAAGCAATTTGCTCCGGGGGCGTCCGATGTATCAGTCGGGTTGCTTTCTTCAATTCTAAAATCTAAAATCTAAAATCTAAAATCGATTGACTGGTGGCGCAGCGCGTGTTTCCTACTTTTCCCACACCTGCTGTTTGTGAGATTCTTTGCAAATTCCCAAGATGCGCCGATCGTTCTCGCTGATGGTAGAAATTGGGTAATACTGTTGCAGGTTTACCGAGTAGGGAGAGCGACTGCCGTCGTAACTATCCACTACTGTTAAATTTAACTGAGTTCGATCGCCCGTGCCGTAAAAACAGTAAAAAGCAGACCGAGGCAGGTAAAAAGCGCCGACTACCTTACTCTGCCGCATTTCAAATACAAAATATTCTTGTTTAATTTCCTCTGGCTGGCTCGACTGGCCGTAGAGGTAAATGCCATCTGCTAAACCTGTGCTAGCTGTATCTGCCCCAGGATTTGGCGGAGATTGCGAGCTTAAAACGCCGGATTTGATGTCCGAGTTGTGTGCCCGGCGTGCGGGGAATGCGATGCTGAAGTTACCGGGCGAGAGAGCCAGCACGATCGCGATCGCTTCTAAACTTCCTGTCAATATGAAATAAGTCAAAACCACTCCAGACCCCAAAATTTAAAATAGCTGGTTCCAAGCGCCTCTTGTACCAGTTTCACAAAGATTGTAGAGAAACCGGGTATTTGGCTTAATGTTGACTATAAACTTAAAGGAACGATCGCCCGCCCGGTTCCTGAAGTTAAATCTAAGATTAGTTTTGATAAATTTTGCGTCCGCCCCGATCGGGCGATCGACCCCTCAAATAATACCATTTTTGATTTTAAATTTTAGATTAAAGAATTGAATAATTTGGCGTGACCTATTCCATAAGGGTTTGGAGAACAGGCCTACCGTTGCATTCTTTTTTTTAACTGCTATAAAAGTAGCCTTCCCAGCAGCGCCAACACGAAAAAAAAGTTGAGATTTTGGGAAATCTCAACTTTTTTAGTGACTAACTAGCCAAGTATTCTCGGACTTGAGATTGGCGGCGCCGCAGGTGGGCAAGGGCTTGATGTTCTAGCTGCCGCACCCGTTCCCGGCTGAGATTTAACCGTTCTCCGACTTTCGCCAGAGACATTTCTGTGCCGTCTTCCAAACCGAAGCGCAATATTATTACATCTCGCTGCTGGGGAGTAAGTTCTGATATCAAAGTATTGAGGTCTTGCCGCAGTAATTCCGAGGTAATGTAGTTGTCTGGAGATGCCGTTTCGTCTTCTAAGAGTTCTTGCAGTTCGGTATCTTGGTTGTCTCCTACGCGCAAGTCCAAAGAAACTGGATGTCTTGCCATCAGCAGGTATTCCCGAATTTGGGAAGGGTGCAGTTCCAAAGCGGCAGCAATTTCGGCAGGGGAGGGAGACCGGCCCAACTGCTGGGTAAGTTCCCGCTGCACTTTTTTGATTTTGTTGAGTTTTTCGGTGATGTGAATTGGCAATCGAATCGTGCGGGCGTGTTGGGCGATCGCCCGGGTAATTGCTTGGCGAATCCACCAGTAGGCATAGGTAGAAAATTTGTATCCCCGCATCGGGTCAAATTTTTCGACTCCTCGTTCTAAACCGAGGGTGCCTTCTTGAATTAAATCCAAGAATTCCATATTGCGTTTCTGGTATTTTTTGGCGATCGCCACTACTAGCCGCAAATTGGCTTCAATCATCTTTTGCTTGGCCCGCCGCCCTATGTGTAAGATGCGGCTAAGTTCAGGTTCGGTCAACTCCATTTCGGCAGCCCACTCTTGATTCGTCAGATCCCGCTGCCATTCTTTAGCAAGTGCTTGTTTTGCTTCGATTAATTTCATCATTTGCTGCACCTGCTTCCCGAAAACAATTTCTTCTTCTCGGGTTAGCAGGGGTACGCGACCGATCTCGTGCAGATAGGTACGAACCGTATCCGTTGAGGAGTATGGCCGGCTGCCCATGCGATCGGCTTTCACTGTTTTGTTTTTGGGGGTTGTGGTGGACATGGGTGAGTATTGCACTCCTTGTAACAACAGATAAAAAGTTGGTGATACCCTGTCCCACTTTTACAAGTGGGATAAAGACTGCGACAAAGGGGATGTTTCCCCTCTTGTTTATCGGTGACGATCGGTAGAAGCTTTTTGTTTGGGATTACTTTTGTGCTGGATTTTCCAGTAATCCCCGTCGATTTTCGGTAGCTCGCTAGCTTTAACGGCTAGTTCAAGGCGAAGTGAAGCAAGAGTTTAGTTTTCTCAATACTATTCCCAATTTTGAGGATCGTAAAGGCTAAAAACCTCTGTCTTAAGGTCAAGATTCTACATTTTTCCTTAAGGTTTTGAATTCCCTGTTAGTTTTAACTGCCACTCAACTTCACAATACTCATGCAAACAGACTCATGCAATTCGAGGGCTTTGTTTTGCTCTCTGTTCTATCATCGCTTGAAATTTTCTCGCTGCCTAGATGGTGGGATGCGAGATAACCGAACTCGATCGCCGTATTAGATGCGAGTAACTGTTTAAAATATTTATTGACATTTTTATTAAAATATGCTATGCAAATTCTGCTACGACTAACGACAAGGTGTATAAAGGCTGGCTGTTGCCCTGTTTGACTTTCATTGTGCTGCGAGGCTCCATCATCTCCATCATGTTTAAGCTTATGCAAATTTTGGGCAGTTAGGGATGAGGGGTGAGGGGGTGAAAGGGGAAAAGCTTCTGACGGAAAGCTGGGGGCTAATTTTTTTCAGGTTCGATCGTAATTTCTAGTGAAAGAGATTTTAAGGGCGATTCCCTACGGGATAGCTACGCTTCACACACTTTGTAGCTCATCTAATTCTCAAGGCTAGATTAAACCCGCAACAAAAGCTACCACTCTACATTAAAATTAGCACAAAAGCTCGATCGGGTGCAGCAATGAAAGCTAAAAATTTCCCACAATTAGCATTACTATCGCTGGTGTGTGTCGCCTGTGTGCAAAACCCATTGGCACAAGCACCCGCCGCG
This sequence comes from Microcoleus sp. D3_18_C4, assembly GCF_036702355.1. Lineage (NCBI taxonomy): Bacteria > Bacillati > Cyanobacteriota > Cyanophyceae > Oscillatoriales > Microcoleaceae > Microcoleus > Microcoleus sp. D3_18_C4. Next base: position 9,749 of record NZ_JAUBTF010000017.1, on the reverse strand, counting down.
TCGTCCGCACCCAATACCCCAACTCCTACGCCAATTCAAACTCCATCAATTTCACCTCCCGTTCAAACACCAATAGCACAAGAACCCGCCGCATCGCCCGCCCCCAATACCCCAACTCCTAGGCCAGTTCAGACTCCACCGATTTCACCGTCTACTCAAACACCAATAGCACAAAACACTCAAATTTCCACACCAATTCCGACTCAAACGAGTTTAGAGGTTGCCCAGAAAACTACAAACTCTCTGCCACCTACGCAAACTTACGACCTGCGCGTTATCGATCAACAACTATGGAGACGGCTGACAAAAATTACCTTTGGCGAAGATAGCATTATAGTGACTATGGTGATTACAAATGGTAGCAAGGAAGTTGTAATACTTAATGGTGAAAATGGTATGTATCTCTACGACAACTATAGGCAAAAATATAATTTGTTGCCTCCCTCCAATAATACCAAAATTATGATTAAACCAGGCACTACGCTCAAAGGGCAGTTTGTATTCGTAGGTTGGTTACAACCGAAAGCAAATAATTTGCGGATATATTCCACTATAAATTCTGATGGTAGCTCTATTCTCCTATTCGAGAATATTCCAATTAACAGGTAATTGAGAAATGACAAAGCTAATTAGCTTGATTAATACTACGATAATCTCATCATTGCTTTTCGCGACCTCATCCTCTGATGTGGCTGCCAGTAAATCCGCCAAAGTCGATACTGTTGAATCAGAATCAACAGCAGTTACAACCTTAGAAGTAATACCAATTACTCCTACTACAGTAAAAGTTGAAATTATTGCTCAGACTACAGTAAAAATTGAGAATATCACCGCTAATCAAACTGCGACAGAGGAGCAGCTACCAACTCAAATAACAACCGAGTCTGTCAAAAACATTGAAACAGAGTTAAACGCCGAAAAAGTACCTGAAGGCATCAGAATTAATGTGCCTGAAACTATTTTATTTGATTTTGACAAATATAACGTCCGCGCCCAAGCTAAACCCACTCTCACCAAGATAAATCTGCTGCTGAGACATTACAAAAACGCCCAAATATTCATCAACGGACACACCGACAACCGCGGGGAAGATTCCTATAATCTCGAACTTTCCCAGAAGCGAGCCGCAGCGGTAAAATATTATTTTATCAACGTTTTCAAGGTGCAGAATACCCGGATGCAAACCAAAGGGTACGGCAAAACTAAACCGATTTCTCCTAATAATAATTTAGACGGCTCAGACAACCCGGTGGGGAGGGAGAAAAACCGCCGCGTTGAATTAATTATTAAAACATAGGATAGGAATTAGATTTTTTTAACCGCAGATGCACGCAGATTAACGCTGATAAAGAGGGATTTTATAAGGGTTTAATCTGTTGTTAAAATCCCAAATCCATTTTGGCAGATTCTGCCTCGGCAAATACTTGTTCATCGGGCATTTCTTGCCAGTCAATATCCCCGATTTCTCTGTAGAATTGCTCGTCGTAGGGGCGAGTTTGCACGACTACGGGCATGGGTACGGCGTGTCCCAAAACTAATGCTTGCTGTTTGGAGTCGAGTTTTGCCAAAACCGATCGCAAACTCTGCCCTCCAGAAACGCCGGTAAAAATAGCATCGATGTCTTTATCATCGTTTAGCAAAGCTGTGATCCGCGTTCCGACTTGCGACATGACTTCCGCGTCGATTCCTGACGGGCGCTGGTCTACAATCAGCAGGGTGACAAAGTATTTTCGCATTTCGCGGGCGATCGTACCAAAAATAGTCGATCGGACGATCGCCGGATCGAGAAAGCGGTGAGCTTCCTCAATGGTAATCACCAACGGCTGCGGCTTGTCGCACGGATTTTTGCTCATCAAAAACTTTTCAGCTTTCCCCACGTAAGATTCGTGAATGCGGCGAGTAATCACATTTGCTGCTAACATATATGACAGCAAATCCGAGTGGGAACCGAACTCAATCACTACATTTTTTCCACTATCCAAACACTGCAAAACTTCAGTTACATAATTTTTCGGACAGCGTTGGCGAATATATTTCAACTCTTTCAACCGCTCTAATTTCCGCTGCAAAGCCATAATCGAAGATTTATTCCCGCGCTTTTCTTCACAGAACATTTGAATATCTTCGTTAGTCATGTCCAGCAACTTATTTATCCAACCGCTGCCCAGTTCGTTCCGCAAAATAATCGCATTTTCGATACTAGCTTCCGACAAATTTAGCTCGCGCTGTACTAGCGCGATGTCTTCCACTTCAATTTGATCGAAACTCAAAAACAACTCTTGAGCGTCGCGGACTCCCCGGCGTTTGGTCGATTCTGGATCGAGGGTATAAATCTGCATTTTATCGGGAAACAACTGCCGCAAACCTTTAACAGTGCTGAACTGTTTCCCTTCCGAAACTGCTTCCCACCCGTACTCCGAGTGCATATCAAAAATTAGATTAACCGCAGCTTGCTTGCGAATAATTCCCGACAATAGCAAGCGCGTCAGAAAAGATTTTCCCGTTCCCGACTTGCCAAAAACGCCGTTGCTGCGTTCCACAAATCGGTCTAAATCCAAGCACACAGCAACATCCATGTCAATCGGTTTGCCGATCGCAAAATTGCGGCGGTACGGGTCATCTTCCCAGCCAAAAACTGCCCTAAAATCACTTTCTTTGGCATCAAACACCTGCGAAAAGTGGCTGGGAATAGTTTTAACCGGCAGCAACTCAATATCCGCACCCGTTTGTGACTCAAAAGAAGCCAAATTTCCTAACGCCAGCTTATTCTCGCGAACTCCGCCGTTTTTCGTCGGGTCAAAAATTGCCTGCTGTTTTTCTCTCTCAGCAGTCAACATCAACATCGGCGACAGTTGGATCGTACCGTAGGTGCTGCTACCTGCTAGCACTGCGAGCAGAAAATCGTCGTCGGGATTGGGAGGATTCGATAAAATGCGGGCGCTAGAAGTTCCCAGAGATACGTCGGTGAGCATACAGAAAAAGTGCGATCGCACCCCCCGCACTACTAGAAATTTCCCCACCCTCATATCTTCCACCGAAACATCGGCGTGCAGTCGCACTTCTAATCCCTTGCTCAGGGAACCTTGAATAACAGAGCCTAACGGTCGATCCATTTTAGATTTTAGATTTTAGATTTTAGATTGTTAATAATCGAGTAATTTTCCCTGGGCGAGTTTTGATTGTAGATTTTTGATTGTTAACAGTCAACTAATTACCATTCCGATTCTAGTGGCAATTCAAAAAAAGTCGGACTCAGATCTAGATCGGTCAAATCCGTTTCGCTCAAATAAGCGTCAGTCAAAAATACCCCTTTTAAACTTGCGCCTTTGAGGTTAGTACCTTTCAGGTTAGCACCTCTGAGATTAACTCGGAATAAATGAGCATCGCTCAAGTCGGCCTCACTTAAATCTGCTCCCTCCAAATTTACTCTCATCAAATCTGCTTTTCGGAGATCAGCTTCGTTTAACTTAGCGCCGCTGAGGTCAGCTTTTGTCAAGTCTACACCTCTCAAGTCGGCCCCGCTCAAGTTAGCGAACAGCAAAGTAGCTCCGGTGAAATCTGTCTCCCTCAAATCGGCATCCTTTAAATTAGCGCCGCTGAGGTCAGCCCTTGTTAAGTCTACACCCCGGAGGTCAGCAGAACTCAAGTTTACTTGGTGTAAAATTGCGCCGCTTAAATCGGCTCCTCTTAAATCAGTTCCCTCCAAGTTTGCACCTTTGAGGTAAGCTTTTTTTAAGCTAGCTCTGCTGAGGTCTACATTTTTGAGATTGACCGAAGTTAAGTTAGAAGCGCTCAAATTAGCTCCGCTTAAATCTGACCCGTTTAAGTCGGCTCCGGTTAAATTTACCCCTTGCAGCGATACATTGGGAGCAATTAAATAAGCTCCGCCCAGAGCGGGGTCAATGCCTTCTGAAAACAAAGTCTTGTTGCTGTAAACAGCTTTCTCCAAAATCGTGCCGCTCAAACTAGCTTCCCTCAAGTCCGCTGCGCTGAGGTTGGCTCCTGCTAAGTTTGCCCGATCGAGTTTGGCGCCAAATAAAATAGCTTTGTATAAGTTTGTCCGCCGCAAATCGGCTCCTTTTAAATCGGCTTCGGTCAAATCTACCATAGCCAGATTTAAGCCAGGGAGCGAAGCATTGGGAGCTAGCAAAAATGCTCCCATTGCACCCGGATCAATATCTTCGGGAAAGATAGTCCGGTTGTTGTATACCGCCTTGTCTAAAATGGCGCCGCTCAACTGAGAACCGCGTAAATCCGCCCCGCTAAGGTTGGCTCTGGTTAAGTTGGCTTCGTGGAGATTTGCTCCTACTAAATTAGCCTTGATCAAACTTGCTTGTTTGAGGTTGGCGCCCGTGAATTCGACTCCTACGAGATTAGCTTCTCGGAGGACAGCACCAGTCAAATCAGCTCTAGTGAGGTTAGCTAAATTAAGAAATGATTCAGCTAAATCCGCCCCGCTGAGATTAGCGCCGCTGAGGTCGGCTTCAATCAGGTCTGCATACCTGAGCATAGCGCCGCTGAGGTTGGTTTCTCGGAGATCCGTGCCTCGGAGGTTGGCTCCCCGGAGTTCCGCACCGCCAAGGTTGGTGCCTTTAAGTGCTTGTCCCCTGAGATCGAGTCGGTGCAGAAAGTCACCAACGTTCATTTCCATGTCAAATTCACCAAAAAAACGAGCGGGAAGCCCCTGACTTTAGGCATGGGGAGGAAGGCGGCTGCGACGACCGTCGCCTTGAATCCCCTTTCGGGGTTGGAGAGGTCGGGTTGCCTCTCCGGTGAGGTATGGTTACCTCAATCTCCCTTTCGGGGTAATGTTCGCTTCGAGAATGTTTAGTGAGCTTGTTAGGCTGAAAGCACTGGTTTAACCCCATTAGGCCTGTTTAACTCTCAGCGATAGAGCGGAAAACTAGCGTCGCATTTTCCGGTATCGTGACTCAAAAAACGTAGGTCTGATCCTGTCTCTGGTAAGGTTTGGGCTTACGGTTCAATCCCGCTCACAGAGCCGGACTGTCTTGAAAGCCCCCGCTTTTAAGCGTGGGGTTCCTTACCCTCTCTATTCCGGTACTTTTTTCCTAACCTTTGAAATCAAGTTAGATATTCTGAAAGTACCTTTGCTGAGTTCTGGTCAAAACCATTGTAATCATCAATAGCCACAACTGGCGCATCTGGCGGATAGTGTTCTGGAATATCGTCAATGGCTACCCAAGGTGAGTTTTCTGCTTGATTTTGTCGAAGATACTCAAGAACTTCCTGGTGTCGTAAATATTTGTGTTGGTGAATATTTTTGGGGTTTAGAAAAGGGGTGTATCCGATAATACGGATAGCGATATCTGGTGAAAACAATGGCGGGATTACCTCGAAGGGGAATATTTCTTTCCAAGATGATGAAATTACTACTCGCGCATTAGGATAGGAACGGAGGACATTTTCAAAGTGATTAAGGCAATCGGAATTAAATTTCATTATATCAGTTTGCAAACTCGATCCATTTCTTCTGTCAGGAATAAGTACACCATCAATGTCTAAAAAAATTAACATTAACTAAAAGTCCTAGTGAATAATTTAATGAGTATTAATACTGCTTAATAAGATAAATGTGCATTGACGATGCTCTCTCAATTGTTCGCTACATCGGCTTGTTATATCATGTCCGATCAATTGACCACAATATGTCGGTCCGGCGGGTTTTTGAGATTGTCCATTATTGGCAGATATTGGCAGGTTTACCCGCCCCTACCTGATTTCGGGTAATCGACCCGACATAATATTAGACTGCAATCAACATTGTTATTCACTGTTTTTATGGGTGGCTGCTTTCTGACGAAAGGAAGATGCCGGTATCAACAAGTATTATTCTGAAATTCACAGTTTTTCTTGGCTTCTGCCTTCCCCCCTGCTGGGGTAGGGGGGAAGGGTTCTACCTTCTGCCTTCAGGCAAGAGGAGCAAAACTGTAGATTTTCTGAGGTTCGAGCCGATCGCAAATTCCGGTTAATTCCGACAACAGGAATGTCTGGCGATCGAGCTGGACTTGCAGGGTTTTGAGCGGATCTCCACCGGAGGAAACCATGAATTCTAATGTTTGCAAATTCGGCTCAATGCTGATTTCGCCGAGAATTTGACCGATCGCTCTGACGTAAGGATGGTTTAGATCCGAGTACCAGTCGGGGGCTGCGAGTCCGGCTTGATCGAAGCCCAGGTGAACGATGAGGGAGCCTTCTCCGAAAAGGGCTATTCCCACCGGTCGCGCTTCTTCTTGCAGCAGCAAGTGCTGGCTAGCCGCCAAATGCCGCAGTTTTTCGAGGTGTTCGTACCGATTTTGAATGGCAGAATCTTCCTCTTTTCCTTCTCCTTTTTCGTTCCACTGAATCGCCACTGTTACTAAATAAGTTTGCAGGAGCATATGACCGAGTTTTTCGGCTTTTGTTGCCAAATAGATCGAGTTGTAATCTGTGGCTTCAATTAGTAAGGGGACGCGATCGGCTACTTCAATCCCGTAACCTTTCAAACCCGCAATTTTGCGCGGGTTGTTGGTAATCAACCGAATTTTTTTTACTCCCAAATCGTTGAGCATTTGTGCTCCGACGCCGTAGTTCCGCAAGTCGGCGGGAAATCCCAACCGTTCGTTGGCTTCTACCGTATCCAATCCCAAATCTTGCAGCGAGTAAGCTTTTAGTTTATTTACCAATCCAATACCCCGACCTTCTTGGCGCAAGTAAACTATGACGCCAGAACCGACATTTTCGATCATTTTCAGTGCCGCTTGCAGTTGCATCCGGCAGTCGCAGCGCAGGGAACCCAAAGCATCGCCGGTCAGGCATTCGGAATGCACCCGCACCATCACGGGTTTATCTTTAAATTCTGCCGGGTCGCCCTTGACAATAGCAACGTGTTCTGAATTGTCTTGGGTGTCGCGGTAGGCGTAAATCATAAAATCGCCGAATTGAGTGGGCAATTTGGCGACGGTTTCGCGGCGGACAAATCGATCGTGCTTGAGTCGGTAGCTAATTAAGTCGGCAATACTGATTATTTTGAGGTTGTGGAGTTTAGCGTACTCGATTAATTCCGGCAACCTCGCCATCGAACCGTCAGGGTTTTGAATTTCGCAGATGACGCCACTGGGATACAGGCCAGCGAGTCTGGCGAGGTCAACCGAGGCCTCGGTGTGGCCGGCGCGTTTGAGGACGCCACCGTCGATCGCCCGCAGGGGGAAAATGTGACCGGGACGCCGCAAGTCTTGAGGTTTGGTGTCAGGGTGGATGGCTACTTGGATGGTGCGGGCTCTGTCTTCGGCGGAGATACCGGTACTGACGCCGTTGACTGCATCGATGCTGACGGTGAAGGCTGTTTGGTTGTTGTCAGTGTTTTTGCTGACCATGAGGGGCAGTTCCAGGCGATCGAGCCTTTCGCCGCTCAAGGCCAGACAAATCAAACCGCGCGCGTTCACGGCCATGAAATTGATGTTGTCGGGGGTGGCGAATTGGGCGGCACAAATCACGTCGCCTTCGTTTTCGCGATTTTCGTCATCGACTACTACCACGATGCGACCTGCTTTGAGGTCTGCGAGGGCGCTGTCGATCGAGTCAAATTGAAAGGATTGAGTTGAGGTGTTGTTATTGGGCACAGAGAAGTTCAAGCTATAAACAGTAATGTTATGGAAATAGAATGTATTTGTGATTGTAACCTTTTGTTTCCCACAGGGCGATCGGCCAATCCAGATGAGTTTGACAATATTTCTAAACTCACTTACTATAAATTTTACACTTTGTCAACAAAATATCTCCCCAATATTTCATGAGCTTGACTGATATCGCGAATATTTTAGGTAAACCGTACTTTCAAGCTCCTAATTGCTTAATTTATAACATGGATTGCTTGGAAGGATTGAAGCTGCTGCCCGATCAATTTGTAGATTTAACCGTTACCAGCCCGCCTTATAACATCGGCAAAGAGTACGAAAAATCCTTGGTGTTAGATGAGTATTTAAACTGGTGCGAGCAGTGGATAGCAGAGGTTTACCGGGTAACGATCGATCGAGGAGCATTTTGGCTGAATTTAGGTTATTTGTCAATTCGCGATCGGGCAAAAGCAATTCCGATTTCCTACCTGCTTTGGGACAAAGTGCCTTTTTATCTGATTCAAGAAGTTGTCTGGAACTACGGCGCGGGAGTTGCGGGCAGCAAGTTCTTTTCACCCCGCAATGAAAAGTTTCTCTGGTATGTAAAAAATCGAGATAAGTATACATTTAATTTGGATGAAGTACGCGACCCAAATGTGAAATATCCGAATCAGAAAAAGAACGGCAAGATTAAAGTAAACTTAAAAGGCAAAAATCCGACGGATGTTTGGCAGTTCCCAAAAGTTACGTCGGGGAAAAACCGAGCTTCCAAAGAACGCACGCCTCACCCCGCTCAATTTCCTGTTGCTGTTGTCGATCGCATCATCAAGTCTGCATCGAATTTAAACGACATTGTTTTAGATCCGTTTATGGGTTCCGGGACTACAGCAATTGTGGCTCTGGGTTTGCAGCGTCAAGTTATTGGATTTGAAATTAGGGCTGATTATTGTGAGATTGTCGCTAGTAGAATAGATAATTTTTTGAGGGACAAGGAACTCAGAGAAGCACAGTTATCTTTATTCTAAAGTTGGTAATTGCAGCAATTTATAACGTTCAACAGCAGGACTTAATTTTGCTTGTTGCCCGGTTGCAGCGGCTTGACCTTGCCAATCTTCTCGGTCTAACCATCCAAATCTTACTAAATTAATCTGCGGTTTTTGTGAGCCTTGAACGTTTTTGTTAAATTTCTGAAAATTAACAACAAGGTAATAGCCCGATTTATTCTTCTTTCCTTCTATACCAGTAGTGCTTAGTTGAGTATAACTGCGATTTCCATAGGTATTACGATTACTTGAAGACGTTTTAATCTCGATCGAGAAACAATCATCTAGAAGACAGACCACATCTTTTTCAGTAGCAGTTTCTTCGCGACGCCAAATTTCTGGGTATCGCCTAGTCAATTCTAATGGGATGAGTTCGTGCAAAAAGTATCCCATAATTTGGGGGCTGGGAAATAAATCGACACCTATTTTATAGTTTGTGCTAGTTAGATTAGATTCAAATATTTCTCGCCACACTTGAATTACTACTTCATATATTTCATCCGGGTTAAGTGGATGTATCTCTATCAGTTCCCTGGTTTTTACTGCCCAATCTTCTGTGGCAAGCCCCGCATAAGGTGAAGTCATTTACTCTATCCCCTCCAACAATTCGCTTAGCGATACTCCCAAAGCTTTAGCTAGACGCACAATATTCAGAAGTGCAACATTTCTCTCGCCACGTTCAATGCCACCAATGTAATTTCGATGCAGTTCTGCTAGTTCAGCTAACTCCTCTTGGCTTAGCCCCCTAGCTTTTCTCAATTTCCGAACCTGTTCGCCAAATATTTTAAGCTTTATATTTTTTGTAAGTAAAAAAATATAAAGCTTGTAACGGCTTTAAATCTACACACTATGAGTGTTAATTTAAAAAAAGTTTCAATCAACTTGGCAGATCCGGCACTGTCCAGCAATTTTTATGGACGATCGCACTGCCCAGAAAGTAGCGCTATTCTTAGAAAAGGGATTTGTGTCAGCGAGACTCCGGGAGATTCTTATCAATATTACTTAGAGTCCTGAGCCTGGGGGGGTAACAACCAGCCTGAAACCCATACCTTTGTAAGGATTGAGCCAATGTGTGCTAAAAAAAAATAGGCAG